>DATBBO010000709.1:0-6111 GCA_036270995.1 Dongiaceae bacterium
ATCCCCGCCCTCGTTGCGCCGTTCGACGGCATTGCCGTGGATCCATTCGGTCATCAGCCCGACCACCGGCTCCGCGGTCGGCCCGAACTCGGTCGAATCCGCCGCCGGGATGCCGGCGAGATTGCGGGCCGCCTCGATCACCGCCATCTGCATGCCGAAGCAAATGCCGAAATAGGGCACCTTGTGCTCGCGGGCAAAACGGGCCGCCTGGATCTTGCCTTCCGCGCCCCGCTCCCCGAAGCCGCCGGGCACCAGGATTCCATGCACGCCTTCGAGATACTGAACCGTGTCCTCGCGCTCGAAGATCTCGGAATCGATCCAGTTGAGCTTGACGCGGACATTGTTGGCGATCCCGCCATGGGCTAGGGCCTCGCCCAGGGACTTATAGGAATCGAGCAGGCTCGTGTACTTGCCGACGATGGCGATATCGACGGCGCTCTCCGGCTGGCGGATTCGGTCCACGACCCAACGCCAGCGCGAGAGGTCCGGCAAAGGCGCCGAGAGCCCGAAATGTCGGCAGACCTCGGTGTCGAAGCCCTCGGCGTGATAGGCGGCCGGCACCTGGTAGATGGTGTCGACGTCGAGGGCCTGGATCACCGCCTCGGGCCTGAGGTTGCAGAAGAGCGCGATCTTGCGCCGGGCCTCCCGCGGGATCTCGCGATCGCAGCGGCAGAGCAGGATGCCGGGCTGGATACCGACGGACTGCAGCTCCTTGACGGAATGCTGGGTCGGCTTCGTCTTGAGCTCTCCCGCCGAGGGGATCCAGGGCACCAGGGTCAGGTGGACGAAGAGGGCGCGGCTCGGCCCGAACTCATTGCCGAGCTGGCGGATCGCCTCCAGGAAGGGAAGGCTCTCTATATCGCCCACCGTCCCGCCGACCTCGCAGACCAGGAAGTCCACATCGTCGGCATCGGTGCAGATGAACTCTTTGATTGCATCGGTCACATGGGGGATGACCTGGACGGTGGCACCTAGGTAGTCGCCCCGACGCTCCTTGGCGATGACCGTGGAATAGATGCGGCCGGTGGTTACATTGTCGCTGCGCCGGCTGGGAACCCCGGTGAAGCGCTCGTAATGCCCGAGATCCAGATCGGTCTCCGCCCCGTCATCGGTGACATAGACCTCCCCATGCTGGGTCGGGCTCATCGTCCCAGGGTCGACGTTGAGATAGGGATCGAGCTTGCGCAGCCGAACCTTGAATCCGCGCGCCTGCAGCAGGGCACCGAGTGCCGCTGCCGAAATGCCTTTTCCAAGAGAGGAGACCACGCCGCCGGTGATGAAGATGAACCGCGTCATGGGCCCACAGTATGGCTCGCCGGGAACACCGCGGGCAAGCGCCGCGGCGCCGCAGCTGCCGAAATAAATCTATTGACCCAGGGGAGCCGCCGGCGCGACCGGAGTCGTGGGTTTCGGCGCCATCGGGCTGGCCGGCGCCTGACCTGTGGAGCCCGACGAGCCGGAGCCCGTGGGTGCCACGGGCGCCTGCTGCATGGGGAGGTTCTGCGGCAGGATCGAGGGCCTGTGCCCACCGAGCTGGGGCAGGACCACCAGCAATAGGCTGGTCAGCATGAAGCAGGCGGCCAGGATCGCGGTCGCGCGGGTCAGGACATTGGCGGTGCCGCGGCCGGTCATGAAGTTCGACATGCCGCCGCCGCCGATGCCGAGCGCTCCGCCCTCGCTCTTCTGCATCAGCACGACGCCCACCAGGGCCGCTGCCACCATGAGATGAATGACCAGAATGATCCGTTCCATATCCGCTTCTATCCGCCTGCCACTTGCGCGGGGCGCCTTTTACTGCCTTTGACCCATATTGGCTAGAAGAAAGCTGGTAGCAAGGTGACGGCTAACCGCAGGTCCGGGCGATGGTAAGGAACTCCTGCTCCTTCAGGCTGGCGCCCCCGATCAGCGCCCCGTCGACATTGGGCAGTGCCAAGATGTCCTCGCAGTTGCCGGGCTTGACCGAGCCGCCGTAAAGCAGCCGGAAGCTGTCTGCTTCGGGGAAACTTGCCGCGAGATCGCGCCGGAGAAGGCCATGGATGGCCACGATATCGGCATTGCTGGGGGTCCTGCCGGTGCCGATGGCCCAGACAGGCTCATAGGCGACGACCACCTTGTCCGGACTGGCTCCCTCGGGCAGAGAGCCCTCCAGCTGGCGCCCAACAACGGCCTCGGCCCCGCCCCGGTCGCGCTCCGCCTCGGTCTCCCCCAGGCAGATGATGGCAATGAGCCCGGCGGCGAGCGCCGCCGCGGCCTTGGACTTTACCATGGCGTCCGTCTCGCCATGGCCGTGCCGGCGCTCGGAATGACCCAGGATCACATAGCGGCAGCCGAGATCGGCCAGCATGGGGGCAGCGATGTCGCCGGTATGGGGGCCACTCGCCGCCCAGTGGCAGTCCTGACCGCCGAGGGCGATGCCCGAGCCCTTGATCTTCTCGCCCACCAGAGCGATGAGGGTCGCCGGCGGGCAGAGCAGCAGCTCGGCCGCCAGATCCCCGGCGCCGGCGCGGATCGCCTCGGCCAGGGCCAGACCGTCGGCCTGCCGCCCGTTCATCTTCCAATTGCCGGCGATCAGCGGCCTCGGCTTGCTCATTTCCGGATCCCTTACCCGAATTGCGGCTGCTGCCTAGCATGATCCCCCGGCGGGTGGAAACCGCCTTTGCTTGCCCGGCCTGGGACACCCCCCTATGATGCCGGCCCTCGCCGCCCCGGGGGCCAGTGATCGGCCCGCGGTGTACCGCACTCTATGCCGGATCGCCATGCTTCAGCTCATTCGCTCCAAAGCCTCCTCCTGGGTCATCAAGATCCTGTTTGTCGTCCTCGTCGTGTCCTTCGGGATCTGGGGCATCGGCGACATCCTGCGGACCAAGACGACCGAGGTCACCGTCGCCCATGTCGGCGACCAGACGATCACGGCCGAGGCCTTCCAGCGCGAATACCAGCAGCAATACAAGCGAACGGCCGCGGCCTTCGGCAATCAGTTCAACGCGGACCTCGCCCGGCAGCTCGGCCTGCCGGCCCAGGTGCTCGACCAGATGGTGAGCCAGGCCTTGTTCGCCGAGCTCGCCAATCGCCTTGGCCTACGCGCGCCCGACGACGTTCTCACCTCGATTCTCGCCACCATCCCCATGTTCAAGAATGAGCAGGGGCAGTTCGATCGGGCCCGGTTCGGCGCCTATCTGCAGCAGCTCGGGATGAGCGAGGAGAGCTATATCGAGACCCTGCGCCGCCAGCTTCTCATCAGCCAGATCTATGGCGCGATCGCGGCGGGGGCCAATCCGCCGCAGCAGCTGGTCGATGCGGTCTATGGCTATCGTAACGAGAAGCGCATCGCCGACACGGTCCTCGTCACCAATGCCAGTATGCCGGCTCCGCCGATTCCCGATGATGCGACCCTGGAGAAGTATCTGAAGGAGCATGCGGACCGGTTTCAGGCGCCGGAATATCGCAAGCTCACCATCCTGAGGCTCCGGCCCGAGACCCTGGCCGCCGGCATCAAGATCAGCGATGACCAGATCACCCAATATTTCAATGCCCATAAGGATGACTTCGGGACTCCCGAGAAGCGCGAGTTCCTGATCTTCGCCTTGCCGACGGAGGCAGCCGCCAAGACTGCGGCCGACGAGATCGCCAAGGGCGGGGACTTTTCCGCTGTGGCCAAGAAGGCTTCGGGCCAGGATGCGGCCGATACTGGCCTCGTCGCCCCGAACGGGCTGCTGCCCGAGATGGCGCAGCCTGCCTTTGCCGCCGCCAATGGCGCGGTGGTCGGGCCGGTCAGGACGGTGCTCGGCTGGCAAATCGCCAAGCTGACCAAGATCGTGCCCGGCAAGCCCGCTATGCTTGCCGATGTCCACGACAAGATCGCCAAGCAACTCGCGGCGCAACAGGCCGCCGACGACATCGTGAGCCTCGCCAACAAGCTCGACGATACGCTGGCGGGCGGCGCCTCCCTGGAGGAAGCGGCGAAGACCCTGGGCATGCCGATCGAGAACGTCGCTGATGTCGCCCGGAACGGCGAAGCGCCGGACGGCAAGCCCATCGGCGATCTCGTGGGCACGCCGCAGCTCCTGCCCACCGCCTTTGCCACCGAAACCGGCCAGCTGAGCAGCGTGACCGAGGACGGGACCGGAGGGTATTTCATCCTGCGCGTCGACCAGGTGACGCCGCCGACGCTGCGCTCTCTGGATCAGGTGAGGACAAAGCTGCTGGCGGATTGGCAGGCGGATGCCCGCGACAAGGCCGCGGCCGAGAAGGCCAAGCAGATCATGGACCGGGTCAAGGCAGGCGAGGATCTGAATACCGTCGCCCAGTCCATGGGCCTCACCGTCAAGCGCAGCCTCGCCTTCAGCCGCAGCCAGGGCGATCCCATCGCCGATATCCCGGCCACCCTCGCCGGGCTGATCTTCGATCTGAAAAAGGGCGAAGCGGCAACCTCGTCGAATGAGCAGGCAGCCAATCCGGGCCATGTGGTCGCGGTACTGGTCGACATCCAACCGGCCAATCCGGCGACCGATTCCGCGGGCGTGAAGCAACTGACGGCGGAAATCGGCCAGAGCATGGGCGACGACCTCCTGGCGCAGTTCCGCAAGGCCCTCGAATCCGAAAGCCCGGTCACGACGGATATGAAGGCCGTCGACTCTCTCACCGGAGCATGAAGGTCGAGCCGTCTTTCGAGTGCTTCGCGGCGGCCTATGCCGCGGGCAAGCCGAGCGTCCTCTATACCCGTCTCGTCGCCGATCTGGAGACGCCGGTCTCGGCGATGCTGAAGCTCGCCGACCGGCGGCCTCACAGCTTCCTGCTGGAATCCGTCGAGGGCGGCGCCGTGCGCGGCCGCTACTCCCTGATCGGCCTCAAGCCCGATCTGGTCTGGCGCTGCCGCAACAACCAGGCCGAGATCAACCGGCGCTTCCGCGTCGACCAGCGCGCCTTCGAGCCCTGCCCGGGCGATGCCCTGGTCTCGCTGCGCAACCTCGTGCGCGAGACGCGGATCGAGCTGCCGCCGGGCCTGCCGCCCATGGCCGCCGGGCTCTTCGGCTATATGGGCTACGACATGGTCCGGCTCATGGAGCGGCTGCCGACCAGCAGGCCGGAGGCTCTCGACCTGCCGGATTCCGTGTTCCTGCGTCCCACGGTCATGGCCATCTTCGACAATGTCGAGGATCTTGTGACGATCGTTGCGGCGGTCTGGCCACAGGACGACCAAGGTGCCCGGGCGGCCTATAACCAGGCCTGCGAGCGCCTGGCCGATGTGGTCGCCGATTTCGGCCGCAACCTGCCCGAGCGCCGCGAGGTGGTTGATGCGCTGGCCGATCTGCCGGAACCCCGCTCCAACATCACCGAGGCCGAGTTCCACGCCATGGTGGAACGGGCCAAGGAGTACATTCTCGCCGGCGACATTTTCCAGGTGGTGCTGTCCCAGCGCTTCCAGCTTCCCTTCACCCTGCCACCCTTCTCGCTCTACCGAGCACTGCGCCGCCTCAACCCCTCGCCCTTCCTTTTCTTCCTCGATCTCGCAGATTTCGCCATCGTCGGCTCGAGCCCGGAGATCCTGGTGCGGCTGCGCGACGAGAAGGTGACGATCCGCCCCATCGCCGGCACCCGCCGGCGCGGCGCCACCCCGCCGGAGGACCGCGAGCTGGCGGCGGAGCTGCTGGCCGATCCCAAGGAGCGGGCCGAGCACCTGATGCTGCTCGATCTCGGCCGCAACGATGTCGGCCGGGTCGCGGAGATCGGCAGCGTCGAGGTCACCGAGCAGTTCATCATCGAGTACTACTCCCACGTCATGCACATCGTCTCCAATGTGGAGGGAACGATCCGCCCGGGGCTCGATGCCATCGATGCCCTGGCCGCGGGCTTTCCCGCCGGCACCGTCTCCGGCGCGCCCAAGGTCCGGGCCATGGAGATCATCGATGAGCTGGAGCGCGAGCGCCGCGGCGTCTATGCCGGGGCCGTGGGCTATTTCGCCGCCAGCGGGGCCATGGACACCTGCATCGCGCTGCGCACCGCCGTGGTCAAGGACGGCACCATGTATGTCCAGGCCGGCGGTGGCATCGTCGCCGACAGCACGCCCGAGGCCGAGTTCCAGGAAAGCTGCCAGAAGGCCCGCGCCCTGGT
>DATBBO010000710.1:0-9949 GCA_036270995.1 Dongiaceae bacterium
CTGCGACCAATCCAAGAACAAGCATGCCACCAAACATTATCATCGCAGCAAGCATCCCATCATCGAAGGCTATGATCCGCCCGAAGGCTGGGGCTGGTGCTATGTCGACGAGGTGATGCTGGATCTCTCGGACCGGATGACCCCGCATAACGGACCGATCCCGCGATTCTATTGAGGCCTCTCCACCGGGGACACTCGCTGAGACGCGGGGCCTGGCCGGGCAAGACGAACCAAGATCTCGAACCCGACGCTCCAGGCGGCACACGCAGCAGCGCCGCTTTGGGCGACGGGCCCGACGCTGTGCCCCGCCTTCAGGGACCCGCGGAGCACGAGTCTTGCCGCTTCCCGCCCATCTGGAAAAGCCTCTGCCTTTTGTCTCTTGTGGCTTTTTGTCTCTTTGCATCGAAAACGCTTCGCGGTTTGCTTGATAAATGCGCCAACAGGACTCAAATCCTGTCTCACACGCAACACGCTTTGCTTCGCTGGCAGGACTGACGGCAGAGCCGTAAAGCCCTGGCATCCGGGTGGGCAGCGTCCTTCCCCAAGGATAGGGCGGGGTCCGCTCATTCAAGTCGAAGGAAAGGAGCTGCATCGTGGCAATTGGAACCGTCGTCCTTGTGCACGGAGCCTTCGCGGATGGCTCTTGCTGGGCCAAGGTTATCCCTCTCCTTACAAA
This sequence comes from Dongiaceae bacterium, assembly GCA_036270995.1. Classification (GTDB taxonomy): domain Bacteria; phylum Pseudomonadota; class Alphaproteobacteria; order Dongiales; family Dongiaceae; genus DASXQK01. Next base: position 677 of record DATBBO010000710.1, read on the forward strand.
GCGGGGACTGAGAGCTGTCGCTGTTCAGAACCCCTTGAGCTCCCTCGCCGATGACGTCGTGGCCACCCACCGGGTCGTAGATATGCAGGAAGGCCCGGTTCTCATGGTCGGGCACTCCTGGGGCGGTGCCGTCATCACCGAGGCCGGCAATCATCCCAAAGTCAAAGCCCTTGTTTATATCTCCGCGGGCGCGCCGGACAGCGGTCAGTCATTCGACGAGTGGTGGAAGCCCTACAAGCCCGCCCCTGGCGCCGCCGAGATAAAGCCCTATGGTGAAGGCTATGTGGCTTTGACGCCGGAGGGTGTGCGGAAGCACTTCGTCCAGGATGTTCCGGCCGACGAAGCCGACATCGTCTACGCGACCCAAGGTCCGCTTGCGGTCAAATGCTTCGGCGACAAGATTTCGCAGGCGGCTTGGCGTTCGAAGCCTTCATGGTACATCGTTGCAGCACGCGATGAGACCATTCCGCCGGAGGTGGAGCGGGATTCGGCAAAGCGCATGGGCGCGCAGACGCTCATGCTTCAGAGTTCGCATGTGCCGATGCTCTCCCAGCCCGAGGCCGTCGCGGAATTCATCGCAAACGCCGCCGCATCTATTGGCATGAAACAGCAGCGGGACGTGGCTTAATCCTGCAGCGCTTCTGCGGATGCCTCAAAGATTCGTCCGGTAGTCTTCCTCGACATGGGCATCGATCTCGCGCGCGAGCGCCTCGCCCTTGCCGATCTTCGGGGCCAGATACCGGCCGAAGGAGAAGGGTGTGCGCGCCGGCCAGCTCTCATGCTGCCACAGGCGCGAGCGGATGAAGGCCTTGGCGCAGTGGAAGAAGCATTGCGTCACGGTGAGACGGATGACGACCTTCGCCGGCTTGCCACGAGCGCTGAGGCGCCCGAGCAGCGCCGGATCGATCGTCAGCTCCGCTTTGCCGCTGACCCGCAGGGTCTCGGTATTGGGCGGGATGATGAAGAGAAGTCCGACATGCGGATTGGCGAGGATGTTCTCCAGGCCGAAGAGGAGATTGTTGCCCGAGCGGTCGGGGATGAGCAGCGTCTTGCGATCCTCGACCAGGACGAAGCCCGGATCATCGCCCTTGGGCGAGGCCTGCTGGTTGCCGGCCGCATCGGCGGTGGCGAGCACCAGGAAGGGCGCGCGACGGATGAAGTCGATGGCTGCGTCGTCGAGCTCCGTCAGCAGCTTCAGCGGCGTCACCGCACCTGCGCTGCCCATGCGCTCGCGCAGCGCCCCGACGGTTGTGATGCGATGATCCGAGCCGGCATCCATGCGCGCCTCCTTTTTGAGACGCGGCAGTCTAGCGAGGGGCGCAGGCGCCGCGAAGGGCGCGTACGCTATCTGCCGCCGCGGCTTAGCGGCTTGGTGCCTCCGGACTGGTAGAGGCCGGTTGCGGGGCTGGCGGAGACATTGTGGATCGTGATCCGGTCGCCATACTGGCCCATATTGTTGTTGCACATGCTCGGTTGCAAACTAACCGCGGGATAGTCGCCGATGGCGGCCTCGATGGTGCCAGAACTGCCGACATCGTTGCAGATCCGGATGTTCCGGTAGGTGGTGGCGACCAAGATGGTGCGGGATTCTCCGGGAGCAAGCGTGAAGGTGCCGGCGCCGTTGATCCCAGTGCTGCCGCCACCGCCGGTCGCGCCGGAAGCACAACCATAAAGGGTCGCGGCGAGGAAGGGCATAAGAAGGAATCGACGGTCGATCATGATCGAATTCCCTTTGCAGGCAGGCTTCTCCAGGGGCAGATAGCACGGGAAGGTTGCAGGTCACGATCACTTATTCGCGAACGCGCGTAAGCCCTTCGGTAATTTCGGTGAAGCGCACGCGCTGCGGTCGCCCCGGGCCGATGGCTCGCGTAGAATGAATGCTTCCAGAATCCCCAACAGCGAGCAAACAGCAGTGAGCAGCATGTCCTATCAATCGATCACCGTGCAGCCGGTCGCGGGCTCCCTGGGCGCCGAGGTTTCGGGCGTCGATCTGGCCGCACCCTTGAGCAATGCCGCGGCGGCGGAGATCCGGCGCGCCTTCACCGAGAACCTCGTTCTCTTCTTCCGCGACCAGCGCCTGACGCCCGAGCAGCACCTTGCCTTCAGCGGGCTGTTCGGCCGGCTCTGCCGCATGCCCTACATCAAGCATATGGACGACTACCCCGATATCATCGCCGTGCTGAAGGAGGCCGATGAGCGCAAGATCAGCACCTTCGGCAATGCCTGGCATTCGGATTTCAGCTTCCTGGAGGAGCCGCCTCTGGGCTCGATCCTCTATGCGCGGGAGGTGCCGAGCCATGGCGGCGACACGCTCTTCGCCAATATGTACGAGGCCTATGAGGCGCTCTCCGCGGGCATGAAGCGGATGCTGCTCGGCCTCAAGGCCATGCATAGCGGCAAGCCCTATGGCCAGGGCGGCCTGCCCAAGGATCTGAAGACCAGCCGCTCCATCGGGATCGAGCGCAACAATCCCGAGGCCGACCGGGAGATCGCCCATCCCGTGGTCCGCCTGCATCCCGAAAGCGGGCGCAAGGCCTTGTTCGTCAACGCCATCTACACGACCCGCTTCGAGGATATGAGCGAGGCTGAGAGCCGGCCCCTGCTCGACTTCCTCTTCGAGCATGTCCAGCGGCCGGAGTTTGCCTGCCGGTTCCGCTGGGCCGAGGGCTCGCTCGCGGTCTGGGACAATCGCTGCACCGTCCATTACGCGGTGAACGACTATGACAGCAGCCGGCGCCTGATGCACCGGACCACCGTCGCCGGCGAAAGGCCGATGGCAGCCTAGACAGCCCCCAAAAGCGGCTAACTCTTTGAAATAGCGTGCCCCGCGGGTCGGCTGGCTGATCGTAAAATACACTTGCATATTATAACGACAGTTATTATATGTTGGCCTAGAAATTACCCGGAATGGTTCCCATGGCCGACCCCAAACCCGAACAGAGCATCGGTTTCCTCATTTCCGACGTGTCGCGGCTGCTGCGGCGCAATTTCGACAAGCGGGCCCAGAAGATCGGGCTCTCCCGCGCCCAATGGCAGGTGCTGGCCTGGCTGAAACGCAATGAGGGGATCTCCCAGACGCAGCTCGCCGACCTTCTCGAGATGTCGCCCATGACCCTGGTGCGGCTGATCGACCGCCTGGAGATGAACGGGCTAGTGGAGCGCCGGGCTCACCCCACCGATCGCCGCGTCTATCAGCTGTTTCTCGCCGGCCATGCCCATCCGAGCCTCGACCGGCTCTGGACCATGGGCGCCGAGACCCGCGCCGAGGCGATGACCGGCATCTCCGCCCAGACCGAGGCGCTCCTGATCGAGGCCATGATCAAGATCCGCAAGAACCTCATCGAGGCCGACGCGAGAACGGCGGCCGGTTTCGCGGCTGAGGACGAAGAGAAAGAGCCGGCCGTCCAGAGCGCCTGACATGTCCGAAGCAAAATCCGCCGCTGCGAAATACCAGCCCGTGACGCTCGACGCCCACAAATCCGAGGCGCCGAGATCCGAGGCCTATAAGCCCGAGGGATTCAAGCCCGACGCCCACAAGCCGGAGGCGCCGAAGCCCGAGACGGCGAAGCCGCGCCGGCTGAAGCGGTCGCTCATTCGATTCCTGCTGCTGATCATCGTGCCGCTGGGCGCGATCGCCGGCGGCGCCTGGTTCTATCTCCATGGCGGGCGCTATGCCGGCACCGACGACGCCTATACCAAGGCCGATATGGTGCAGATCAGCGCCGATGTCTCGGCCCGCGTCGTTGCCATCGAGGTCAAGGACAACCAGCCCGTGAAGGCGGGTCAGGTGCTCTTCCGGCTCGACGACGAGACCTTCCGCATCGCGCTGGAGAAGGCCGAGGCGAAGCTCGTCCATACCCGCAACGATCTCCAGGCGCTGCAGGCCAGCTATCATCAGAAGGAGACCGACCTGAAGAGCGCGCAGGCGGACCTCACCTATTGGTCCACCGAGCTCGGGCGCCAGCAGAAGCTGGCCGGCGAAGGCTTCGCCACCAAGTCGACGGCGGACCAGACCCGGCGTTCCGCTGACATGGCCCGTGCCCAGGTCGCCGGCGACCAGCGTGCGCTCGATGCTCTCGCGGCCCAACTCGACGGCGATCCGGATCTGGCGATCGACGAGCACGCCGCCTATAAGGAGGCGGTCGCCGAGCGCGACCAGGCGGCCCTCGACATGCGCCATACGGTGGTGACCGCGCCCGCCGACGGCATTGTCGGCCAGGTGCCCAATCTCCAGGTCGGCAACTACCTGACGGCGGGAACCGCCGCCTTCAATCTGGTGCGCAGCGACCAGATCTGGGTCGAGGCCAATATGAAGGAGACCGACCTGACCTATGTCAGGCCTGGCCAGAACGTCATCGTCACCATCGACACCTATCCGGACCGCCAGTGGGAGGGCAAGGTCGCGAGCCTTTCCGCCACCAGCGGCAGTGAGATGTCCGTCCTGCCGCCGCAGAACGCCAGCGGCAACTGGGTGAAGATCGTTCAGCGCATCCCGGTGCGCATCGAGCTCAATCTGGGCAAGAAGCACCCGCCCATCAGCGCCGGGATGAGCGCGGTGGTCGAGATCGATACCGGCCACCGGCGCAGCCTGCCCCTGATCGGTCCCGCCGTCGCCGAGAGCGGCAGCGAGGACGAATAGGCTCTCCGGCAGCCCGGAGCATGGTCCCATGATCTCCAAGCGCGCCGCCGATGCGCCGCATCACACCGGCCTGATCACCTTCGGGACCATGCTGGCGACCATCATGCAGGCGCTGGATACCACCATCGCCAATGTCGCCCTGCCGCATATGCAGGGCACCTTCTCCGCCACCCAGGATCAGATCACCTGGGTTCTCACCTCCTATATCGTCGCCGCCGCCATCATGACGCCGCCGACCGGCTGGCTCGCCGCCCGGTTCGGCCGCAAGCGGCTCTACCTGGTCTCGGTCGCGGGCTTCACCGCGGCCTCGGTGCTCTGCGCCATCGCCATGACCATCGACCAGGCGGTGATCTTCCGCCTGCTGCAAGGCGCCTTCGGCGCGGCGCTGGTGCCGCTCTCGCAGGCGACGCTGCTCGACAACTATCCCCGCGAGAAGCATGGCTCGGCCATGGCCATCTGGGGGCTCGGCATCATGGTGGGGCCGATCCTGGGGCCGATGCTGGGCGGGTGGCTCACGGACAATTACAGCTGGCGCTGGGTCTTCTACATCAACGTGCCGGTGGGCGCGCTCGCCTTCTTCGTCATCTCGACCTTCGTGCCGGAGACCCAGAAGAACAGCAGGCTCAGCTTCGATGTCTTCGGCTTCGCGACGCTCAGCCTCGCCATCGGCGCCTTCCAGATGTTCCTCGACCGCGGCGAGAGCAAGGACTGGTTCGGCTCCAACGAGATCATCATCGAACTGTGCCTGGCAGTGCTCTGCTTCTATCTCTTCCTGGTCCATACCTTCACGACGGACAAGCCCTTCATCAACCCGGCGATCTTCCGCGACCGCAGCTTCTCGGCGAGCCTGGTGCTGATCTTCATCGTCGGCGTCATTCTCTACGCCACCATGGCCCTGATGCCGCCCTTCCTGCAGAATCTGCTCAACTATCCGGTGGTCACCACGGGGCTGCTCCTGGCGCCGCGCGGCGTGGGCACCATGATCGCCATGCTCGTGGTAGGCCGTGCCATGCGCTGGATTGATCCGCGCATCGTGCTGAGCGTCGGCCTCGCGCTCTCCGCTTATTCGCTCTGGTGGATGGAAGGATTCTCCCTCTATCTCTCCAGCCGCGAGGTCATTCTGAGCGGCGTCATCCAGGGCATCGGCCTCGGTCTCACCTGGGTCCCGCTCTCGACCGTCGCCTTCGCCACCCTGCCACCGGCCCAGCGCACCGAGGCGGCCGGCCTGTTCAGCCTGCTGCGCAATGTCGGCTCCAGCGCCGGCATCTCGCTGGTGACCGTGCTGCTGACCCAGAACACCCAGGTCAACCACGCGACCCTGGCGGAGAACATCACGCCCTACAACCACCTCCTGCAGCATCCGGCGCTGAAGCATTTCTGGGATCCCTGGACGACGGCGGGCGCGCTCGCCCTCAATGATGAGATCACGCGCCAGGCCTCGATGATCGCCTATCTGAACGACTTCAAGCTGATGATGATCGTGACCGTCATCTCCCTGCCCTTTGTCCTCCTCCTCTCCTCGCCCAAGAAGGGTGCGGCAAAGAGCAAGGAGGCGGTGGTGATGGACTGAGAGGCGGATAATCCCTTTTCCCGCGAAGGAGAGCGCCATGCCCCGGCTCGAAGTCTCGGTCAAGACGCGCGACGGAACATGCCCGGCCTCGATCTTCACGCCAGGCGGCGGCTCTGAAAGCGGCAAGGCTCCCTGGCCCGGCGTGATCTTCTTCATGGATGGTCTCGGCATCCGCCCGGTGATGTGGGAGATGGGCCAGCGCCTTGCCGATGGCGGCTATCTGGTCCTGCTGCCGGATCTCTACTATCGCACCGGCCCCTATTCTCCGATGGTCGCCTCCGAGGTGCTGGCCGATCCGAATCGGCGTGAGGCGCTGATGAAGCTGGTGCGCGGCCTCGATCGCGGCCGCAAGGTCGCCGATGCCGGCGCCTTCATCGAATTCCTGTCATCCCGGCCCGAGGTCAAGGGCAAGCGCTTCGGCGCCACCGGCTATTGCATGGGCGGCAATGCAAGCCTGACCGCCGCCGGCGCCTTCCCCGATCGCTTCGCGGCGGCGGCGTCCTTTCACGGCGGCCATCTCGCGACGGAGGAACCCGACAGCCCGCATCTCTTCCTGGGCAAGGCGACGGGCCGCATCTACGTCGCCGGCGCCATCGAGGACGCCTCCTTCCCCGAGGAGCAGAAGAGCCGGCTCGAGCAGGCGCTGAGCGAAGCCGGCATCGACCATCTGGTCGAGACCTATCCGGCGCGCCACGGCTTTGCCGTTCCGGACATGCCGGTCTTCGATCCCGCCGCCGCCGAGCGCCACTGGGCCGCGCTCTTCAGGCTGCTGCGCGAGACTTTGCCGGGCGCCTGACCGTCATGCGCCGGACGGCGCGACTCTCAGGTGAAGCGGATGTCGAGCGTCCTCAGATAGCTGTGCAGCCCCGCATCCTGCAGCGGGATGACATGCGCGGGCGCGTCCGTCTCGTTGTAGTGGGCGTGCCAATAGCCGGGCGGGGTCACGAAGGAGAGGCCGGGCTCCCCGTCGACGCGCACCGGATCGACGATCTGGCGCTTGTCGTCGAGCCGGGTCCCGACCAGCGTGTAGCAGCCCTTCTGGCAATCGACGATGAGGTCGAGGGCGATCGACTGGTGCCGGTGCGGCTTCTGGAAGGAATGCGGCTCGACGATGCCGAACATCGCCCACATCGTATGGGTGATGGTGCGGGTCTGCGGGAAGTGCTTGTTGCCGAGAAGGATCGAGATCCGGTTGTGCGTCGCGGCATCCGGCGCATGCTCGATCTCCGCCAGCTTGGCGTTCGCCTCCCGCGCCGGATAGAGCGTCGGATCGAAGCGCGGGTGGACCTTGTTGACGCCGAGATAGGCGAGCAGCGGCGCGTCGTTGACATAGTATAGGGCGGTGTCGCTGTCGGCCCGGACGCTCGCGGGGATGCCGCCGGGCAGCGCCACGAAGGCGCCCTGGGTGTAGGCGATCTCATGGGCGCCCTGCACGATCTTGCCGTTGCCGGCGAGCACATAGATGAGCTGGGAGGTCGCCACGGGATTCAGGCTCTGCCGCTCGCCGCCCACCACGCGCACGAAATGGGCGAGCAGGCCGGGGCCGGTCGCCGGGTAGTCCACGCCGAGTTCCTTCGAGAGATCGAGCGGCACGATCCGGGTCGGCCCGTCCTTGTGGAGCGAGGCCGGGAAATCGTGATAGGGCACCCGCGCGGTCAGCCCGAGGCCGATCGGGTCCGCGGCCTTGCTGTATTCGAAATACTCCGCGTCGCGGTGGACATCCTCGAAGGCCGCTGCGGTCGACATGTCAAATCCCCCTTTGCGTGACCCATGACTCCGGACACCCGGAGCATGACCCTTATAGCCGAGACCCGTGCAGAGGCGATGAAGCTTGCGCCCCATGATCGCGGCGGAAATTCGCTTGCGGATTTCCGGGACGGGCCACTAGCGTGGCGGCCTCGCTCTCCTGAGAGGCCGTCATGCGCATCACCTCCATCACCGGCTATCGCCAGGATCAGCCCTTCCGCGACGGCCCCTATGTCTGCTCCGGCGGCCGCTCGGCGCTGGGGTTCGATTCCGTCATCTGCGCCGTCGAGACCGATGCCCGCATCACCGGCTGGGGCGAGATGGCGCCGCTCGGCGCCTTCTACGATCCCGCCTTCGCCGCCGGGGCGCGGGCGGCCTTCGCCGAGCTGGCCCCGGCGCTGATCGGCGAGGACCCGGCCCAGATCGCCGCCCTCAACCGGCGCATGGACCATTTGCTGAAGGGCCACCCCTACGCCAAATCCGCCCTCGACATGGCCTGCTGGGACATCCTCGGCAAGAAGGCGGAGCTGCCGCTGGCCGAGCTTCTGGGCGGGCGCTACGGACGGGAGGTCGATCTCTACCGCTCCGTCCCCCAGGACAAGCCCGAGCGCATGGTCGCCCGGGCCAAGGCCTATGTCGCCGAGGGCTATCGGCGCATCCAGGTGAAGGTCGGCCTCGACCCCGACGAGGATATCGAGCGTCTGACCGCGGTGCGGGCGGCGGTGGGCGGGGGGATCGTCCTCTTCGCCGATGCCAATTGCGGCTGGAACACCCACCAGGCCCGCCGCTTCCTGCGGGCGACCCGCGATCTCGACTATTACATGGAACAGCCCTGCGCCAGCTACGCCGAGAACCGGGCGCTGCGCGGGGATTGCGACCGGCCGCTGGTGCTCGATGAATCCATCGACAGCCTCGCTGCCCTGGTCCAGGCCCATGCCGATGGCGTCGCCGATGCCATCACGATCAAGCTGGCGCGGGTCGGCGGCATCGGCCGCGCCCGCCTCATCCGGGATACCGCGGTCGAGCTGGGCATCGCCGTGACCGTCGAGGATACGGGCGGGGCCGAGATCGACACGGCGGCCATGGTCCATATGTCGCTCTCGACGCCCGAGGCACTGCGCCTCCATACCTGCGACTTCCACAACTGGGTGACCCGTTCCAACGCGCGCGGCATCCCGCCGGTGCGCGAGGGCCGCATCGCCATGGGGGACGGAGCCGGCCTCGGCATCGAGCCCCTGCCGGCGGCGGAGCTCGGCGAGGTGTTCTACCGGGCGGGGTAGATCCGCCTCAAATCCCCAGGAACTCCGTTGCCAGCCGG
>DATBBO010000711.1:0-7476 GCA_036270995.1 Dongiaceae bacterium
GGCTGATATGGACCGCCAGCCCCTCGACCTTCATCCCCCGGGCCAGCGCGCCCATCCATTGCCGGACGCGGAAGGCGGGCGCGCCGCTGCGCATCGCCACGCTGCCCATGCGTAGCAGGCAATCCAGCGCCTCGGCCAGCCCTGCCTCTTCGGTTTGCCCCGCGGCCAGCGCGTCGGCCGGCCTTTTCATGATTCCTCGGGCGGGGGCACGGCGCCGGTGCGCTCGGTGATCAGGCGGTAATGCTCGGGTCGGCGATGGGCGGCGAAGTTGAAGATGTCGGCGCGATAGGGCTTGGCGAAGTTGAGGTCGCATTTGCGGATCACCAGCTCGTCGCCCATGGTCGCGCATTGGGCCACGATCTCGCCGGAGGGGGCGATGATGCAGGTCTGGCCGATCATGTTGAAGCCTTCCTCTGCCCCGGCCTTGGCCACGCCCACCACCCAGGTCGCGTTCTGATAGGCGCCCGCCTGCATCACCAGGTGATTGTGGAAGGGCTCCAGCGCATCGAGCTCATAAGGATCGCCGAGGCCGACCGGCGAGTTGTAGCCGAGCAGCACCATCTCCACGCCCTGCAGCCCCATCACGCGATAGGTCTCGGGCCAGCGCCGGTCGTTGCAGATGCACATGCCGAAAATTCCGCCGAAGGCGCGCCAGACCGGAAAACCCAGATCGCCGACCTCGAAGAAGCGCTTCTCCAGATGCTGTCCCGGCCGGTCTAGCACATCGGCATGGCCGGGCAGATGGACCTTGCGGTATTTGCCGATGATGCGGCCGGTCTTGTCCACGAGCACTGAGCTGTTGAAGCGCCGCTTGCGATTGCCCTCATTGACCAGCTCGGCATAGCCGAGGGAGAAGCCGATGCCGAGCCGCGCCGCCTCCTCGAACAGCGGCTTCGTCGCGGGTCCGGGCATCTCCGTCTCGTAGAAGGAATCGATCTCGGCCTCGTCCTCCAGCGCCCAGCGCGGGAAGAAGGTTGTCAGCGCCAGCTCGGGATAGGCGACGAGATCGCAGCGGAAGCCATGGGCCTCGCGCATCAGCGCGAGCAGGCGCTTCACCACCTGGGCCCGGCTCTCGCTGCGGGGGATGGGACCGAGCTGAGCGGCGCCGACGACAACGGTGCGGGACATAGAGAGCGGCTCTCCGGGACGGTTCTCGAGGTCTCTGGGCGGCGCGAATTCTAGGGTCCGGCACCGGCGGCGGCAAATTTTCGCTCTTGCCCCGGTGCTGGCGCAGCCGGACTCGCCCGGCCATAATCCATGGGACAAGGGGTAGGAGCAGCCATGAAGGTCGGAATCATCGGTGTCGGCGCGGTCGGGGCTGCCACGGCCATGGCGGTCGCGCTCCGGGCCCGGGCCCGCGAGATGGTGCTGATCGATCGCGACGCGGCAAGAGCCAAGGCGGTCGCAACTGACATGCATTACGGCGAGCCTCTCTCCGCCCTGCTCGATATCCGCGATGGTGGTTATGACGATCTCGCCGATGCCGGGGTCGTCATCGTCACCGCCGGGGTGAACGAGAAGGCGGGCGGTGCGACCGACCGCAAGGATCCCGCAGGGCGGCTGCGCCTTCTGGACGCCAATGTGAAGGTCTTCGAGGATATTGTGCCGCAGATCGTGAAAGTCGCGCCCGCCGCCCCCATCCTGGTGGTGACCGATCCGCCGGAGCCGCTGATCGATGTCGCCCGCCGTCTCGCCGGCCATGACCGCGTGCTCGGCACCAGCACCTATCTCGACTCCTTGCGCTTCCGTGTCCACCTCGCGGCGCGTTTCGGCGTCAGCCCCTCCTGCGTCGAGGCCAATGTGGTGGGCGAGCACGGCACCTCGAGCGTCTTTCTCTGGTCCTCGGCCAGGATCGGCGGCGAACGCGTCACTGAAGCCCTGGCCAGGCGCAAGATCGCCTTCGATGATTTCTGCCGGCAGCTCGAGCAGGAGGTGCGCTACGCCAATATCACGATCATCGAGGGCATCGGCGCAAGCCAATATGGCGTCGGCATGGTCGCCGCCCGGGTGGCCGAGGTCATCCTGAGAGACGAGCGCGCGGTCTTCCCCGCCGGCTTCCACAATCCCCGCTACGACGTCGCGCTCTCTTTGCCGAGCGTGGTGGGGCGCGAGGGCGTGGCGGAGGTGATCTGGCCCGAGATGTCGCCGGAGGAAACCGCCGGGCTTGAGCGCAGCGCCGAGAGGCTGAAAAAGGCGGTCGGCAAATATCTGGGTACGAGCTGAGGTCACGAAACAAAGCGCCATGCCCCCCGATGCGGACGAGCCCCCGCCACCCGAGCATCTGGATCGGGTGGATCTCGGCCTTGCCGTTCTCGCCGCCGGCGCGGGCAGCATGGATGCCGTCGGATTCTTCGCCTTAGGAGGGGCTCTGCCATCAGCCATGACGGGCAATACCGCCCTCCTGGGCCTCGCCTTGGGCCGGGGGCACTTCGCCGCCGCCGCCCCACCCTTGGCCGCGGGCATCGGCTTCGCCCTCGGCACCGCTCTGGCGGTGACCTTGCTCCATCTCGGCCTCGAGCGCCTGCCGGCACGCCGGGCCGCAGGATGGCTGCTCGTCTTCGAAGCCTTGTCGCTGACGGGGTTTCTGCTGCTCTGGCTCCTGGGCGGCCGGCCGGCCGGCGGGCCGGCGCTCTTTCCCCTGATCCTGCTTGGCGCCGGAAGCATGGGCATCCAGGGGGTCGCGGCCCGCCAGGACGACAGGCACGGCATCAGCACGGTCGTCTTCACCAGCACGCTGACGGCCATTGTGATCGCGCTGACCAAGGCCATTCTCTCCCGTCCGCACCGCCTGAGCTTTGGCGTCAAGCGGCAGATCTTCGCCTATCTGAGCTATGGTCTGGGCGCGGTCGCCGGCGGTCTTCTGAGCTGGCTGGGGACCGAGGCGATGGCCTTCATTCCGCCGGCGGCGGCGGTGGCCGGCCTCTGCCTGCATCTGAGTTCTCGCCGCAGTTGACGGCGCGCGGCGCAGGTCTATACCCATCCGCCGCGAATACAATCTTGAGCGGAAGGAGACCCCCATGGCCCAAGACAATCTTCCCCATGGCGATATTCTTCTCGGCAGCGGCCTGACCGCGGCCGAGATCGCGGGCGGCAGCCTCGCCGTCCACTGCCCCATCGATGGCAGCCGGATCGCTTTGCTCAAGACCCATGGGGGCGGCGAGGTGCAGGCCATGATCGGCCGGGCCAAGACGGCCTTCGGCGCCTGGCGCCAGCTGCCCGCGCCGCGCCGGGGCGAGCTGGTGCGGCTCTTCGGGGAGGAGCTGCGCGCGGCGAAGGAGAGCCTCGGGCGGCTCGTGACGCTGGAAAGCGGCAAGATCCTGCAGGAGGGGCTGGGCGAGGTGCAGGAGATGATCGACATCTGCGACTTCGCCACCGGCCTCTCGCGCCAGCTCTATGGCCTCACCATCGCGTCGGAGCGGCCGGGCCATGCCATGCGCGAGACCTGGCACCCGCTGGGCGTCTGCGGCGTCATCACAGCCTTCAACTTCCCCGTCGCGCCTTTCGCCTGGAACGCGGCGCTGGCGCTGGTCTGCGGCGATCCGGTGATCTGGAAGCCCTCGGAGAAGACGCCGCTCTCGGCGCTTGCGGTGGGCAAGATCTTCGCCCGGGCGGTCGCGCGCCTCGGCGATGCGCCCCCCGACCTGCTGCAGATCGTCATCGGCGAGCGCGAGGCCGGCGACGCGCTGGTGGAGAGCCATAACGTGCCGGTCGTCTCCGCCACCGGCTCGACCCGCATGGGCCGCGCCGTCGCCCCCAAGCTCGCCGCGCGCTTCGCCCGCGCCATCCTGGAGCTCGGCGGCAACAACGCCATGATCGTCGCCCCTTCGGCGGATCTGGAGATGGCGCTCCGCGCCATCGTCTTCTCCGCCGTCGGCACGGCAGGTCAGCGCTGCACGAGCCTGCGCCGGCTGATCGTCCATGAGGAGGTCTATGACCGGCTTCTGCCCCGGCTCATTGCCGCCTATCAGGGCCTGCCCATCGGCGATCCCCTGGCCCAGGGCGTGCTCGTCGGGCCGCTCATCGACAAGGGGGCCTTCGAGGGAATGGGCCGCGCGCTCGCGCAGGCCAAGGAGGATGGCGGCAAAATCCATGGCGGCGGGCGCGCCCTCGGCGAGCGCTATCCCCATGCCCATTACGTCCATCCCGCCATCGTCGAGATGCCGGGCCAGACCGGGATCGTCTGCCAGGAGACCTTCGCCCCGATCCTCTATGCGATGAAGTATCGCGAGCTGCCCGAGGCTCTGACGCTCCACAACGCCGTGCCCCAGGGCCTCGCCTCCTGCATCTTCTCCACCGATGTCCGCGAGACCGAGACCTTCCTCTCGGCCATCGGCTCCGATTGCGGCATCGCCAATGTCAATATCGGGCCTTCGGGGGCGGAGATCGGCGGCGCCTTCGGCGGCGAGAAGGAAACCGGCGGCGGGCGCGAATCCGGCTCCGATGCCTGGAAGGCCTATATGCGCCGGCAGACCAACACCATCAACTACTCCCGCGCCCTGCCGCTCGCCCAGGGCATCAAGTTCGAGATCTGAGGTCCCCCATGAGCTTCACGAAGATCGCAGTCCTCGGCCTGGGCAAGGTCGGAACGCTGGCCGCAACGCTGCTGCGCGAGGGTGGCTTCGAGGTGACGGGCATCGATGCCCGGGCACGGACGGGGCTTCCCTTTCCCACCGCCACCGTCGATCTGGCCTCGCCCGCGGCGACGGGCAAGGCGCTGGCACCCTTCCAGGCCGTGCTCTCCTGCCTGCCCTATCACCTCAATGCCGCCGTCGCGAAGGCCGCCCACGAGCTGGGCCTGCACTACTTCGACCTGACGGAGGATGTGCCGACGACCAAATCCATCATCGAGCTCAGCGCGACCGCCAAGGGGATCATGGCGCCGCAATGCGGCCTGGCGCCCGGCTTCGTCGGCATCGTGGGCGCCGATCTCGCCCGCCAGTTCGAGCATTGCCGCGCCATCCGCATGCGGGTCGGCGCCCTGCCGCGCAATCCCACGGGCCTGATGGGCTATGCCTTCAACTGGTCGCCGGAGGGCGTGGTCAACGAGTATCTCAACGACTGCGAGGTGATCGAGGAAGGCCAGCATAAATGGGTCTCGCCCATGGAATGGATCGAGACCCTCTATATCGACGGCATCAAGCTCGAGGCCTTCACCACCTCCGGCGGGCTCGGCACGATGTGCGAGACCTTTCTCGGGAAGGTGGACAATATCGACTACAAGACCATCCGCTATCCTGGCCATGTCCAGCTCATGAACTTCTTCTTCCATGAGCTGCTGATGCGCGAGCGCCGGGCGCTGGCGGGCGAGATCCTGACTCATGCTAAGCCACCGGTGGACGACGATGTCGTCTACGTCCATGTCTCGGCGGAAGGGACGGTCGATGGCGCCTTGCGGCGCAAGGAATTCGTGCGCGCCTATCACCCCATCGAGGCCGCGGGCGGGCGGCGTACGGCGATCGCCTGGACGACCTCCGCCTCGGCCGTCTCGGTCATCGAGATGGTGCGCGAGGGGCGGCTGCCGGGGAAAGGCTTCCTGAAGCAGGAGGAGATTCCCCTCGCGTCCTTCATGGAAACCAAGGCCGGCCGCCTCTTCCGCGGCGGGCATTAGAGGAGAAAGCAAGGCATGGCCAAGGCCTATTTCATCGGCCAGTTCGAGATCCGTGATCCCGCGGGCTATGACGTCTACCGCTCCCAGACGGCGGCCACCATCGCGCCCCATGGCGGTCGCTTCATCGTGCGCGGCGGACGGGTACAGAACTTCGAGGGCGAGCCGCCGCTGCCGCGCGTCGTCGTCATCGAATTCCCGAGCTTCGACCAGGCGAAGGCCTGGTATGACTCCGAGGCTTGTCGGAAGCTGATCCCGATCCGCCAGAAGGCCGCCAAGGGCCGCTCCTTCCTCGCCGAGGGCGCGGAGTAGCGAACCCTCTCCCGTTTCAAAGCACGGGAGAGGGAAATCAGGTACCCCGCTCCTGCCACCAATCCTGGGCCTGCAGGGTCCAATAGGTGAGCTGGACCGCGGCGCGGCCCAGGGGACCGAAGGTCGAGGCAAGGCCGAAGGGCGCGAACAGGCGGATGCGGTCGCTCTCGCCCGTGATCGCCTCGGCGAGGATCTTGCCGCCGATGGCCGTGGTGTTCATGCCATGGCCGCCGAAGGCGGTGGCATACCACAGATGAGACCGCAGCCGGCCGATCTGGGGCATCAGATGGCGCGCATAGGACATCTGCCCCGACCAGGCGGCCTCGATCTTCAGGCCGTCGAGCTGCGGGTATGTCGCGACCATGGCCCGGCGCAGGCGCTCCGCCAGATCGCGTGGATCCGAGAGGCGCGTGGTGATCTTGCCACCCCAGAGGATGCGCTTGCCCCCATCGACCAGGCGGTAGTAATCGCCGGCGCGGCGGTTATCGGCCACGGCGTCGGTCGTCCGGATCGCCGTGGCAATGCGCTCGGGAGCGGCTTCCGTCAGCATCACATAGGTGGCGATCGGCAGGAAGCTGCGGGCGAGTTCGGGCACCAGCCGGCCGATATAGCCGCCCCCGGCGAAGACCACGTCGCGCGCGGCCACCTTGCCGCGGGATGTGGCGACGGTCATGACAGTATCGTCGAGCCGATGGGCGAGCGCCGCGCTGTCCTCGAAGATGCGCCCGCCGAGGCGCTCGATCTCCGCCGCGATTCCGCGCAGATAGTTGAGCGGGTGGAAGTGGAAGGCGGCGGGATCGCGCAGCGCCTGGAAATATTTGCGCGAGACAAAGCGCTCCTGCACTTGCCTGCGGCTGAGGAACTCCACCCGATAGCCGAAATCGCACTCCAGCCGGTCGCGCTGGGCCATGAGTCTGTCGGCGCCCTCATGGCGCAGCGCGCTCACGATGCCCGGCACCGGATCGGTGCCGGGTATGGCGAGGGTTTCGGTAGTCTCGCGGATGAGGCGGACGCCTTCGATCGACAGAGTGTGGAGCGCGCGCGCCTGCTCGGCCCCGGCGATCCGCGCGATATGGTCGAAGCCTGTGGCGAATCCCGGCGTGACGAAGCCGCCATTGCGGCCCGATGCGCCCCAGCCGATGCGCTCCGCCTCCAGCAGGACGACGGATTTGCCCGCCCGCGCCAGCCAGAGGGCCGCCGTCAGCCCTGCGAGCCCGCCGCCGATGATGCAGACATCCGCTTCCGCCGTCCCGTCGAGGGCAGGGCGCCGGCGATCATCCACAAGGGTGCGGGCGTAGTAGCTGTCAAGATAGGACATGGGTCAGGAAGGACTCAGAGCATGGTTCACGCATGAGAACCACGATCTAGAACCGGATGTCGATGGTTCCGTTGAGGCTGTTTTCCTGGGCGTTCGGGGCGAGCTGGCCGGCATAAGTGAGGCCGAGGCTGAGATTGGGGAGGGGCGAATAGGCGAGCCCCGCCTGCAGGATCGCCGCATTCTGGCTGATCGGCACGCCCGAAACCGAGAAGGGCGCGGCCGTGCCGATGAAGGCGAGGGT
>DATBBO010000712.1:0-7817 GCA_036270995.1 Dongiaceae bacterium
GACCCGGGGATTGGCCTTGAGGCGGGCATATTTGCGAGTGGTGGTCAGCGTGTCGAAGATCACATGGATATCCTGGGCCTGGCCCATGAGCGCGATGCCGATCAAGGCTGCTGCCGGCGATCCGGAAGGGGAGGCTGTGGCGAGCACCGCCAGCTCATGCCTCTCGAGGTAGTCGTGGATGAGCTCTCTGGCCGCGTCCTCCACCGGACTCCTCCCTTCCGTCGCCGTCTGGGAGAAGGATGGTACGGAGTATAGAACAAATCAAGAACAATCTTGTCGCAAGGTGGCATGGACCTAGCTGCTTGGGCATGATCGCGAGGCCGCGCGATGGGAGATTTGGAATCGTGATTCAATGGGACGGCGCCAGGGGATGGATCCTCATCCAGATGGCGCGCTGGCGCCGGGAGATCATCTTCATCCTGGGCGGGCTCTTGACCGGCGTGGTGGCGGCGGGGTTCGCCGTGCTCGCCAATCTGGCGACCCGGGGATTCACCCGCATCGAAGAGGTTTGGCACTACGCCCCGCTGCTCTTGACGCCGGCGGGCTTCGCCGTCTCGATCTATCTCACGACCCGGGTCTTCCCCAACGCCCAGGGGAGCGGCATTCCACAAGCGATCGCGGCCCGGGAGATCGACGACCAGCCGCGGCGGGCTGCTCTGGTCTCGATCCGGATCGCCGTGGGCAAGATCGCGCTGACCGCGCTCGGCCTCCTCTGCGGGGCCTCGATCGGGCGCGAAGGGCCAACGGTGCAGGTGGGCGCATCCGTCATGTTTTTCACCGGCCGTCTGTCGCCCTCGCGTCAGCCGGGGCTGATCGTCGCCGGCGCCTCGGCGGGCGTCGCGGCCGCCTTCAACGCGCCGCTGGCGGGCGTCGTCTTCGGCATCGAAGAGCTGGCGAAATCCTTCGAGGTCCGTACCAGCGGCTTGATCATCGCCACCGTCATCGCCGCCGGCCTGACCTCGCAGGCCATTCTCGGCGACTACACCTATTTCGGCACGACGCATGTCGCGATCGGGAGCCTCGCGGGCTGGGTGGCGGTACCGGTCTGCGGCGTGCTGGGCGGGCTGCTGGGCGGGTTGTTCAGCCGCATCCTGATCTTTGTGCTGGGTGGAATGCCTGGCCCATTGGGGCGCTGGATCAAGCGCAATCCTGTCGTCTTCGCGGCGATCTGCGGCTTGCTGGTGGCGCTCTGCGGGATCGCGGCCGGCGGCAGCACCTTCGGCACCGGCTATGCCCAGGCGCACAGTCTCTTGGACGGCAGCACGCCACCGCCCGAGAGCTTCGGACTCCTGAAATTCCTCGCCAATGTGCTGTCCGCCATTTGCGGCATCCCCGGGGGCATCTTCTCGCCCTCGCTGGCGGTCGGCGCCGGCCTCGGCGCCAATCTGGCGCCGCTCTTCCCCGGCGTCGCGCTCAGCGCCGTCGTGCTCCTCGGCATGGTCGCCTATTTCGCCGGCGTGGTGCAGTCTCCCATCACCGCCTTCGTCATCGTCACGGAGATGACAGACAACCATCACATGCTGGTGGCACTCATGCTGGCGGCCATCATCGCGACCGCCGTCTCGCGCCTCATCTCGCCGGTGGGTGTCTATCACGCGCTGGCGCGCAACTACCTGCGGGTGCCGCCGGGCTGAAAGGAAGGTCACCACGGAGCCATGGAGGGGAGGGCGTGGTGAAGCCCTTCGAAACCCTCACATAACTGTGATGGCCGGCGGTGATGGCATGATCGAATTGATCGAGGACGGCACGCCCGCGCTCACCGCCGTTCGATTGAGACCACGCATGACGACATGAACCCAAGGAGAGAACGCATGAAGACCCAGTTGATTGCAGCTTCCGCCATGTTCGCCGCGCTCGCCACGCCGATCGCGGCCTTTGCCGGGCCGGCGGCGGTGCCGAACTTCCAGGCGGAGAAGTGCTACGGGATCGCCAAGGCGGGCCTCAACGACTGCCAGACGGCGACCCATTCCTGCGCCGGCACCTCGACCAAGAACATGGATCCGGCGTCGTGGATCTATGTCCCGGCCGGGACCTGCGCGAAGATCGCCGGCGGCAGCAACCAGCCGGCCTGATCCGGGCGCCGAGAAGACCCGGGGGCACGCCATGATCGCGATATCTTCCACTGGGATCGGCCTGCGTGGGCCGCATCTGGCGGCGATCGTGGCGGCACCCCCGGCCGTCGGCTTTCTCGAGGTCCATCCCGAAAACTACATGGGCGGCGGCGGGCCTGCGCTCCGAGCCCTCGAAAAGCTCCGCCGCGAGAGGCCGATCAGCCTGCATGGGGTAGGGCTCTCCCTCGGTGGCACCGACGGCATCGACCAGGGGCATCTGGAGCGGCTTGCGGGGCTGGTCGAACGGCTCGAGCCCGCACTAGTTTCGGAGCATCTCTCCTGGAGCATCGTCGACGGTTTCTATCTGAACGACCTTCTGCCGCTGCCCTATACGGAGGAGGCTCTCGATCTCCTCGCCGCGCATGTCGACCAGGTTCAGACCCGGCTCCGCCGGCAGATCCTGGTGGAGAATCCCTCGAGCTATCTGAGCTACCGCCATTCCACCATCGAGGAGCCCGCCTTCCTGGCCGCGCTCGCCGCGCGCACCGGCTGCGGCCTGCTTTGCGACATCAACAACATCCATGTGAGCGGCCGCAATCTCGGCTTCGATGGCGAGGCCTATCTGGCGGCGCTGCCGGCCGACGCGATCGGCGAATTCCATCTCGCGGGCCACAGCATCAACGATGTCGACGGGCAGGAGATCCTGATCGACGACCATGGCTCGGAAGTGGCGGCGCCTGTCTGGGCCCTCTATCGCGCAGCGCTGCGCCGCTTCGCGCCGCGGCCCACGCTTGTCGAATGGGATAGCCGCCTGCCGGCGCTGCCCGTGCTTCTGGGCGAGGCTGCGAAGGCCGATGCCGCCATCCGCGAGGAGACGGGCGATGCTCGCGCTGCGTGACCTGCAGCGCGCCATGGGCCGCTCCGTGCTTGGCCATGACGAGACATCGCTTGCCGATGCGATCGTCGGCGAAGGCTTCGCGCCGGGGCCGCGGCTTCAGATCTATCGCCATCACTACGAGATCTCGCTGACCGAGGCGCTGAAGGCGATCTATCCCGCGATCTGCCGGCTGGTGGATGAGCGCTTCTTCGGTTATGCGGCGCATGAATACATTAAGGCGCATCCGCCGCGCCGGCCCTGCCTGCATGAGTATGGCGAGAGCTTCGCGGACTTCCTGGCAAGCTTCCCGCCCTGCCGCACACTTGCCTATCTTGCCGATGTGGCGCGGCTGGAATGGCGGATCAATGCATCGCTCCATGCGCCGTCGGAACCGCCGCTCGCCGCCGATGCCTTTCACATTGTCGCAATGAGCGACTATCCGCGCCTCGTCTTCCGGCTATTGCCCTCCCTCGGCTATCTCGAATCGCCCTGGCCGATCGACCGTATCTGGGCGGGCCGGGAGGAGGCGGTGGATCTGGGCGAAGGCGGCTGCCGCCTCGAGATTCGCCAGCGCGGCGAGGAGGTGGTCTTCGCCCGCCTCGACGAGCCTCAATTCGTCCTCCGACGGGCGCTTCTCGCCGGCGAATGGCTGGAGCGTGCGGTGGCGGAAGCCCTTGTCGCCGATCCGCTCTTCGACCTGGCCATGGCCCTGCGGCGTCTGCTTGGCGAGGGGCTGGTGACCGGCTTTTCGCTCGCCTCCGACGATTCCCAGACTTCTTTCTAGGAGAAGACTTCCGTGATGATGACTCTCGACGAGTCCGATTTGCAGACTCGGTCCCTGAAGAGACGGGTCGAGGGGGTGACGGACCGCCTGGGCCGCTTCCCTCTGGGTGTCCTTCAACTGATCTTCCGCCTCAGCATCGCCAGTGTCTTTTTCAAATCCGGCCATAGCAAGATCCTGAGCTGGGACACCACACTTCTGCTCTTCGCCAATGAATACCGCGTGCCGGTGCTGAGCCCCGAGACGGCGGCGGTCCTGGCTGCGAGCTGCGAGCTCGGCTGCTCCGCCCTGATCCTGATCGGCCTGCTGACGCGGCTTGCCACCTTGCCGCTGCTGGGGCTCGTCTTCGTGATCCAGACCTTCGTCTATCCGGAGAACTGGGTCGAGCATCTGACCTGGGCCGCCATGCTGGTCTTCCTGCTGACGCGCGGGCCGGGGCCGATTTCCCTCGATTATCTGCTGACGCGCCGGCTCTTCAAGGCGCGCTGACCATGAACATGCCCGCGACTGAGGGTCACCCCGCGCGCGCCCGGGTGGTGATCTTGGGAGCGGGCTTCGCCGGGTTGACGGCGGCGCAGAAACTCGCGGGCGCCAATCTCATCCTCGTCGACCGGCACAACTACCATCTCTTCCAGCCGCTGCTCTATCAGGTGGCGACCGCCGGGCTTTCTCCGGCCCAGATAGCCGGCCCCATCCGCAGCGTCCTTCGCCGGCAGGCCAATGCCACGGTCAGGCTTGCCAAGGTCACCGGCATCGACATGGCCGCCCGCCGGGTCGAGACCAGCGAGGGACATATCGCTTATGACTGGCTGGTCGTGGCGACGGGTGCGCGCCATGCCTATTTCGGCCATGACGAGTGGGAGCCCTTCGCGCCGGGCCTGAAGCGCATCGACGATGCGACGGCACTCCGGCGGCGTATCCTTCTGGCCTTCGAGAAGGCGGAGAATGCCGCCGCCGACATGATGCGCCAAAGAGAGCTCACCTTCGTGGTGGTGGGCGGCGGTCCCACGGGCGTCGAGCTCGCCGGTGCCATCGCCGAGCTGGCGAAGAAGGCGCTGGCACGGGACTTCCGCAACATCGACCCACGCCAGGCCCGCATCCTGCTGATCGAGGGTGGGGAGCGGGTCTTGGCGGCCTTCCCGCCGTCGCTCTCGGCCGATGCCAAGCGGGATCTGGAGAAGCTCGGCGTCGAGGTGCGGCTCGGCGCCATGGTGACCGATGTCGGGCCCATGGGCGTGGTGGTCGACGGGCGCGAGGGCATCGAATCCGAATGCGTGATCTGGGCCGCCGGCGTGGCAGCTTCGCCAGCGGCCAAATGGCTCGATGCCGAGAAGGATCGCGCCGGTCGGGTCAGGGTCAATCCCGATCTCAGCTTGCCCGGCCATCCGGAGATCTTCGTCATTGGCGATACGGCACTCGTTCTCGGACCGGACGGCAAGCCCGTGCCGGGCCTCGCCCCCGCCGCCAAGCAGCAAGGCGCCTTCGTCGCCCGGCTGCTGCGCCGCCGGCTCCAGGGCAAGATCGAGGAACCGGCCTTCCGCTATCGCAACCGCGGCACGCTCGCTACCATCGGCCGGGCCTCGGCCGTCGCGGATTTCCGCTGGATCCGCGTCAGCGGCTTTCTTGCCTGGCTGCTCTGGGGCATGATCCATGTGTTTTTCCTGATCGGCTACCGCAACCGGATTCTCGTCCTCACGGAATGGCTCTGGGCCTATGTCAGCTTCCAGCGCGGCGCACGGCTCATCACCGGTACCACGCCCTGAGATCGGGCTGAGGGCGGCCGCACCCGGTGCGCCGGCCGCCGCGGCGCCGCGCCGGCGCCTGGCGCTGCGCACGGCGTTGACGCTATTCGTGCTCCTCAGTGTCCTCGGCACGGCATTTCTGATTCACATCTCCTGGAGCCTGACGGCGCGAAAGAACGTCACCGATGTGGCGGGCCAGCTCAACGCCCAGATCGCCAATTCGATCAGCGGCAAGCTGACCGACATCCGGCGCAATGTCCTGGCGACGGAGGAGGCGGTACGCTCCATCTTCTTCCAGGGCGCCATCACGCCGGTGGATGAAGGCAAGCGCGAGTTCATCTTCTACGCCCTTCTGCAGGCCCAACCCGAGCTCTCCTGGATCGCCTTCGGCTGGCCGACCGGCGATTTCTTCGGCGCCCAGAGGGTGAATGAGGATCTGGACCAGATGGTGGAGGTGCAGCAAAACCCGCTGCTGCACCAGGCAAAGCTCCGTATCGATCGCTACATTCCTGAGCCGGAAGAGCCGCGCTTCCTCGACCGCAGCTTCCAGCCGACGAGCTATACGGTGCTGAATCAGACCTGGTATCTGAAGGCCCTGCGCTCGAACAGTTCGGAATGGAGCCAGACCACGGGCTTTCCGGGCCGGCATCAACCGGGGATCAATCTTTCGAATCAGCTCTGGCTCTACAACCGCTTCATCGGCGTGATCAACGTCACCATCGAGCTCAGCCGGCTGTCGCGCTTCCTGGCGGGCGTTCCCGTCGGCCAGACCGGCACCGTCGCCATCATCGACGGCGCGGACAACATCATGGCCTCGCCCGAGCCTGCCCAGCGCGCGGCGGAGGAAGCGGGCCATATGCGAAACCTCGATTCCATCGATGCGGCTGAGAGTCCTCTCCTGGCAGTGGCGCGCGATGCGATCGCGGCGAACCGGATGAAGCTCTCGGCCTATAAATCGATGACGCCGCTGGCGCTCGATCCTTATCCCGCGGCAGACGGCGCGGTCTACTTCGTCACCTTCACGCCGCTGGACTTCCGCGACTGGAAGATCGTGACGGTGATCCCGGAGAAGGATTTCCTGGCCAATATCGACCGCAACACGCGGCGCCTGCTCTGGTACGTCGCCGGCTTTACCCTGGCCATGATCCTGGCGGCGATCCTGCTCGCGGACCGGCTGATCGGCCGGCCGCTTCTGCGCATCGCCCGGGACCTGCACCACATCGAGGGTTTCCGGCTCGAGAGGATCACCCGCGTCGCCTCGCCGCTGCGCGAGCTGGACGATCTCTCGGCGGCCATGATGCAGATGGCCCAGGGGCTCACCTCCTTCCAGAAATACCTCCCGACGGAGCTGGTGCGCACCTTGGTTTCCCAGGGCATCGAGGCCAAGCCCGGTGGCCAGCAGCAGACACTGACGGTGCTCTTCGCCGATCTTACCGGCTTCACCAGCCTCTCCGAGCGCCTGGGGCCGGAGATCGTGCCGGTGCTGACGCAGTATCTGAGCGGCGCCTCCCATGTGATCGCCGCCGAGAGCGGCACCATCGACAAGTTCATCGGCGATGCGGTGATGGCCTTCTGGGGTGCGCCCATGCCGCATGAGCAACCGGCCGAGGCGGCCTGCCGCGCGGCGCTCGCCTGCTGCAAGGCTGTGGCGGAGATCCGGGTGCCTGGGACCGACGGCAGACCTGCGCCCCTGCATCTGCGCATCGGCATCAACACCGGTGTCATGCTGGTGGGCAATATCGGGTCGGAGGAGCGGCTCAACTACACGGTGATCGGCGATGCGGTGAACCTTGCGAGCCGGCTCGAGGCGGTGAACAAGGTCTATGGGACGCAGACCATCATCGGCGAGGCCACGCGTCGTTCTGCCGGCGCGGCGATCCGCGTGCGCGAACTCGACACCGTGGCGGTCTATGGCCGCCACGAGGGGGTGGCGATCTTCGAGCTCCTCGCCATGGCCGGCGATCCCGGAGCCGAGAGCGAGGGCTGGGTCGCGGTCTACGAGACGGCGCTTGCCGCCTATCGCGAGCGGCGCTGGGCGGAGGCCGGCGCCGGCTTCGAGCAGGTGATCGCGATGCGGCCTGGCGGTGATCCTTCCTCGGCCATGATGCTGGCGCATTGCCGTGCCTGCCAGGCCGAACCGCCGCCGGCGAGCTGGCGGCCCGTCACTGTGATGGGGACGAAATAGCAGCCCTCAGACGACGAAGCGGATCGCCCGCAGCACCTCGAAATAGCTCCGTGTCTCGAAGCGCACGGTCTGCGGCCCTGTCCTGGTCATGCCCGGATACCACGAGGCGCCGTAGGCATCGACCGGATTGCCATAGGTGATCTCGAGGGTGAAGGCCTCGGGCAGTGTGATGCGGCAGGGG
>DATBBO010000713.1:0-10962 GCA_036270995.1 Dongiaceae bacterium
CCCGCTCGGCGAGGATCGCGGCATCGAGCTTCTTCTTAATGGCATCGAAGCCGCCGAGCGCCCGTCCGTATGTCGTGAGCACCAGGAGACTGCCGGACAATCGCGGGATGCTGTCCAGGATCTCGCGGACAACCGGTGGAAGATGGACGATGTGGGCCTTGCCGTTTTTCGTCCGCGATCCGGGTAGTTGCCATAGCGTGCGGTCGGCTGTCAGTTCCTCCCAGCGCAGGCCCGCGACCTCGGAGCGCCGCTGCAGGGATGCCAGCAGCAGACGCACGAAGGCAGAGCGCACGGGATCAAGGGCGGAGGCGGCGCGCCAGATGGCGCCGAGTTCATGAGCGTCGAGGACGCGCTCGCGCGGATTTTCCTGGCCCGGAAGGGCGATGCTGGTGAACGGATTCGCAGGCAGGGCGTCGCGCCTGACGGCCCAGGCATACATGGCCCGGGCATAGGCGGCAGCGCGCCGCGCAGCGATGATTCCGGATTCGGTGGCGATCCGGTCGATGGCCTGGATGGCCTCGCGCCTGGTGATCGAGGATGCGGGCCGGCCCAGCCAGGCGGGAAATGAGCGCTGTACCCGGCGAACGGCCTCACCGGCAGAGCGCCGGTGCGTCATCGCGCTCTCCCAGCTATCGATCAGCACCGCGACGGTGAAACGGTCCTCCGCCCGTTGGCTCTCTCTCTGGCCGAGGCGGGCCTTGCGCTCACCCACGGGATCGCCGCCCAGACGTACACGGGCCGCCAACCTCTCGGCTTCCTTGCGGGCAGCGGATGCGGTCAGGGCCTGGCCCCAGGTGCCGATCGGTTCGCGCCGGGTCCGGCCGGCGATGTTGTACGAGAACAACAGGACGCGATTGCCGGCCCGGGTGACGCGCACGGCGAAGCCGCGCAGGGCGGAATCGAAATAGAGCGCGTCCTTGCTCCCGGGCGGAGGAGAGGAGAGCGCGGCCAGTGTGCGGTCGGTAATGCTGATCTTGTTGCTCACGGCAGGGGCCTTTGCGGACGGACTGCGGACGAACTGCTTTGACGGCATATGGCGACGCCTGCCGTCTTATGTCAGAGCCGGTCCGGGCAGTCCATTGCGATGTCTGAGGTTTTGGCGATGGCTGTCGAAAGGTGTCGCCGAGTGGCCGGTTGGCGGAGGGGATCGAGTATCACGTGGTGACCCAGGGCAGCTGCTGGGGCGGGCTCGCCGGGGAGGCCCCAGTTCATCTCAGGACCGGCGATGTGATCGTCTTTCCCCAGGGCGACGGGCATATCATGTCGAGCGCGCCGGGGATGCGCAGCCCCCCGGACATGACGATCTACAAGGACCACGGCGCCACGCAGCTACCCTTCCTCCATGTCATCGGCGAAGGCGGGCCGGATCAGACGCAGCTCGTCTGCGGCTTCCTCGGCTGCGACGCCCGGCCCTTCAACCCTCTGCTCGCAGCACTGCCCCGCATGATCCGGATCGGCGAGAGCGACGGCGCGAATCCCGGCTGGCTCGGCCAGTTCGCTGGCATCGCCATGGCGGAATCCCGGGCAAAGCGGGCGGGCGGCGAGAGCGTGCTGGCGCGCATGAGCGAGCTGATGTTCGTCGAGGCGGTGCGCCGCCATCTCGAATCCCTGCCGCCCGAGCAGACGGGCTGGCTCGCGGGCCTGCGCGACCGCTTCGTCGGCCGCGCCCTCAACCTGCTGCATGGCGACCCGGCGCGCGCCTGGACGCTCGCCGAGCTGGCGAAGGAGACCGGTGTCTCGCGCTCGGCGCTGGCCGAGCGGTTTACCCATCTCCTCGGCCAGCCGCCGATGCAGTACCTGGCTCAGTGGCGCATGCAGATCGCCGCCACCCTCCTGGCGAGCGAGAGCGGCAATATCCGCCGCGTCGCCGCAGAGGTCGGCTATGACTCCGAGGCCGCCTTCAGCCGCGCCTTCAAGAAGCTGGTCGGCATGCCCCCCGCCGCCTGGCGCAAGAGCCGGGCGGGCAAAGCACCCTAAATGCATATCCACTCTTCCATCTGTCTGATAGAAGGATTTCTTTGATCACATAGATCCAGCCTATGAATCACGCCCAGCTCCGCGCCTTTCATGCGGTGGCCAGCGAAGGCAGTTTCACCCGCGCTGCCGCGGCGCTGCATGTGACCCAGCCGACCCTTTCGGGCCAGGTGAAGGCGTTGGAGGAGGGATTCGGGGTCCGGCTCTTCGACCGGCGCGGGCGCAAGGTGGCGCCGACCGAACTCGGGCGCGAGCTGCTGGCACTCACCCGGCGCCTCTTCGCGCTCGAGGCCGAGGCGGAGCATCTGCTCTCCGCGGCCCGGGGATTGAGCAAGGGCCATCTCCGGATCGGCGCCGATGCGCCCTATCATGTCACCGCCGCACTCGCCGCCTTCACCCGCAAATATCCCGGCATCCAGCTCTCGCTCACGGTGGGCAATTCCGCCGAGCTCGCCCATGACCTGCGGGAGCACAAGATCGATGTGGCGGTGCTCGCCAATATCGCGGGCGAGCCCAGCTTCTTCGCCCGGCCGCTACGCCGCGACCGGTTGGTGGCCTTCGTCGCCCGCAGCCACCCCTGGGCGAAACGGCGGCGGCTGCAGCTGGCAGAGCTGTGCTCGCAGCGGCTGGTGCTGCGCGAGCAAGGCTCGGCGACGCGCCATGTCCTCGAGACCGCCATGGCGCGCCGGGGCCTGGCGCTGGGCGAGGTGCTGGATATGAACAGCCGCGAGGCGGTGCGCGAGACGGTCGCGGCCGGTCTCGGCGTCGGCGTGGTCTCCGCCAGCGAGTTCGGCCGCGACCCGCGGCTGAAGGCGCTCCAGCTGATCGGCGAGGATCTCGCCATGACGGAGTACATCGTCTGCCTCGCCGAGCGGCGCGAGCTGCGGCTGGTGCGGGCCTTTCTCGAGGTCGTCGCGGCGAAGGACGCTCAGCCGATCGGGATCGCGCGGCCTGTGCGCATGGATTCGTAGGCCGCCTCGGCCAGAGCGAAGGTCTTCAGATTGTCGGCGGCGGAGGATTCTGCCTCGCGGCCCGCGCGGATCGCGCCCAGCATATGGGCGCAGGTGGCCAGCACGCTCTCCTGGACCACATGCCAGGGACGCGCCGCCCAGTCGAGGAGCGGCGCATCGCCATCCTCCTCGGTCATGCGGCCCTCGACGGTGACCTCCAGCTTCAGGCCGGGCTTCAGGAGGATCGCCCCCTTCGGCCCCTCGATCTCGGCCAGGGTTTCGGGAAAGACATCCGGCACTCGCCGCGCATCGTAGCTGCAATCGACCACCGAAACCCCGCCGCCGCGATGCCGCAGCAGCATGGTGGCCGTGTCCTCGCCGGCGACGCGCGGATCACGCCGCTGGGTCTCCGCCGAGAGATGGGCGACCTCGCCGAGAAAGACCCGGGCGAGGTCGAGAACATGCACGCCTAGATCGATGAGAATGAAGCGCTGCTCGCGCAGCAGATATGGCTGCGTACGGTAGATGTCGTAGGCGGTGCGGAAGCTGATCCGGGCCCAGGAGGGTTCGCCGATCACGCCTTCTCTCAACAGCGCCGTGATGCGCCGGAAGGGCACCTGGAAGCGGAAGTTCTCATGCACCGCCAGGAAGACGCCGGCGGCGGCCGCGGCCTTCGCCATAGCCTCGCCGGCGGCGAGATCGGGACCGAAGGGCTTCTGAACGATGGTGGGAATGCGGGCGGCGATGGTGCGCCCCACCATCTCCTCATGGGTCTCGACCCGGGTGACGATGTCCACGAGGTCGAGCTTCTCCGCCGCCAGCATGCGATCGACATCGCTGTACCAGCGCTGCGCGCCGAAGCTCTCGGCAGCAGTTCTGGCCTTGGCGGGATCGATGTCGCAGACCGCGGTGAGCCGCGCCCCCTCCCCAGCCAGGCTTTTCCAGGAATGGAGATGGTTCTGGGCGAAGAAGCCGCAGCCGATCACCCCGACGCGCAATGGATCCGCCATTTTTCGATCCCCTCGTTGCCTTGCGGGCGAGGAGAATCGCGCCGATGGCTGGCGGCCGCCAGCGGAATTGCGCTAGCCGGCCGCTTGGAACAGGCGCCTGACATCTCCCATCGGCATCATCTCGCGCATCCAGGCGAAGGAGCCTCGCCGCCAAAGCGCTGCTCAGCCTGCTGAGGGGCGGGATGCCGCGCTCGAAGCCACGGCGCGACGGGACGAAAGCAGGCGCCTCGTCAGTACGTAGCCCGTCCCGCTGACGAGCAGGGTCACCAGGGCCGGAATCCAGCCTGCCGGAACCGCGAAGGTGCAGATCGCGAAGCCGATGGCGGTCCACGCGACCGCGACGAGGTTGAAGCCGTTCCAATACCGATAGGCGCCCTTCGGATCGAAGAGCGCGCCGACATCGATCCGCAGGTGGCTGACGAAGAGATAGTCGAACACCATCACACCCGCAACCGGCGCGAAGATGTTGCCCAGCAGGCTCAGCCAGTCGTAATAGCCGTTGAGCACGCTGGGCACCGCGGAAAGCGCGACGCCGAAGATGCTGGCGATCAGCGTCGTCCAGAACCGACCGACACCCTCGAACATGTTGGAGAGCGAGAGCCCGCCGGAATAGAGATTCAGCACATTGATGGTCCAGTCATCGACGCAGAGGAAGATGAAGAGGACCAGCAGTGGCAGCTCGCCGGTCTCCACCTGGGCGGCGAGGACGAAGGGATTGGCGGTCTTGCCCAGGGTCGTGGCAGCCCCATAGGCGCCGAGCGCTGTGGAAAGCAAGGCGCCCAGCGCGCCGGCCGAAAAGGTGCCGAGCCACATGTCCAGGCGCGAGCGGGTGTAGCGGGCGAAATCCGCAGCATCCGCGATATTGGTCAGCCAGCTGGAAAGAGTGACATTCATCCAGCCGGCGAAGAGCAGCCAGCTCCAGCCGGCCCCGGCATATGACCACACCTTGGCGATGGCGAAGTTCGGATCGTCATGACGGGCGAAGAGCAGGAAAAGATAGACCAGCACGACGACCTTGATGGGCAAGGCGATCCGCGACAGCACCTTCAGCGACCCATAACCCACCATGGCGACGCAGGCCTGGACGATGCCGAAGACGAGGCTGACCCAGACCAGCGGATAGGTGACGCCGGCCGCCTTTGCGATGATGGCGACGATGGCCGAGGCGCCGGCAAAGGTCTGGAAGGCGAACCAGTAGATCGCGGCCAGCGTGCGCAGCAGCGAGGGGATCGCCTTGGCGCCGCGGAGCCCGAAGACGGCGCGGGTGGCGACCTGACCGGGCAACCCGTAATCGACACCCAGCGTTGCCATGATGAGATAGAAGACCAGCGCCAGGGCGGTGCCCAGGAAGGCGCTGACCACGGCGCCCTGGAAGGATAATCCGGCCGCGACCGCAAGCCCGCCGCCGAGCAGGGTCCCGGGATTGATCAGGAAGTTGAACATGATGCTGAAGAGGTCGAACCAGCGGACCGTCTTCAGCGCCTCGGGCACGGGCTCGATGCCGAACTGCTCGACCCCGCCCGGCTGGCGATAGCGCCGGCGCAGGCGCTGCTCGATCTCGCGTGCCGAAACTGTCCCCGTCACTGTCATCCCGTCGGGTCCCCTGGACTGCGAACCGATAGCATGGGGCCGCGGCGCATGTCCCGCCCGTCCGCATCAGGCGGTTGGCAGCTCTGCTGGGGACGCAATTGCTCCGGGGCGCGACCTCGGCTAGGAGAATAGCCGATGCGTGACATGGGAGGATCCGGCGTGGCCGGGGCGATCACATCGAGCGACGCGCCGGCGCCGGACAGCGCCTATGCCTGGCGGCGGCTGGCGGCATCGCTCGCTCTCAGCACCATCGGCGGGGTGGGCCTCTGGTCCGCCGTCATTGTGCTGCCCACCATCGAGGCGGAATTCGGCGTCGGCCGAGGTGGGGCCTCCCTCCCCTATACGGCGACCATGGTGGGCTTCGCCGCCGGCGGCGTGCTGATGGGGCGCTGGGCCGACCGCGCCGGCATCAAGCTGCCGCTCATCCTCGGCACGCTGATGCTCGGGGTTGGCTTCGCCCTGGCGGCCGTGAGCCAGAACTACTGGGAGTTCGTGCTCGCCCAGGCGCTTCTCATCGGCATGCTGGGAAGCTCCGTCACCTTCGGGCCTCTGGTGGCCGATGTATCGCTCTGGTTCCTGCGCAAGCGCGGCATTGCCGTCGCGATCGTCGCCAGCGGCAACTACCTCGCCGGCGCGGTCTGGCCCTTCCTGTTGCAGTGGGCGATCGGCGCGGTCGGCTGGCGCCATGCCTATATGGGCGTGGGCGCCTTCTGCATCCTGACCATGCTGCCTCTCGCGCTGCTGCTCCGCCGACGCGCGGCGACCGAGGACCGCCGTGGCTATGCCCGCAAGGGCGAGGCGCTGATCCGCCCGCCGGTGCCCCCGGCGCTGCTCCAGGGCCTGCTGGTGGTGGCAGGGCTTTCCTGCTGCATCGCCATGTCCATGCCGCAGGTGCATATCATCGCCTATTGCGGCGATCTGGGTTACGGACCCGCGCGCGGGGCGGAGATGCTCGCTTTGATGCTGGGATTCGGCATCGTGAGCCGGCTCGCCTCGGGCTACATCTCCGACCATATCGGCGGGGTGGGCACGCTGATCCTGGGCTCAACCCTGCAATGTCTCACCCTCGTCTTCTATCTGCCCTTCAACGGCCTGATTTCCCTCTACATCGTCTCGTCGCTGTTCGGGCTTTCTCAGGGCGGGATCGTGCCGAGCTATGCGGTGATCGTCCGGGAATATTTCCCGGCGCGCGAAGCGGGGGCGCGCATCAGCCTCGTTCTCATGACGAGCGTGATAGGCATGGCCGCGGGCGGCTGGATGTCCGGGGTGATCTACGACCTGACGGGGTCTTACAGGGCCGCCTTCCTCAATGGCATCGCCTTTAATCTTGTGAACATGGCGATCGCCTTCTGGCTGCTCATGGGCCGGATTCGGATGCGGCCGGCTCCGGCATAGCAGGACCTGCGCTGGACAGTCTTGGCTTCGTCGAAGGCGAAGCCAACATAGGGGGTGCCGGGGATCAGGGCCGCTGGTCCAGCCATGACCTCCGTGACTCTGGGTGATTCTCTTCTTTCTTCGAAGGAACCGAAACCATGAGACTTTTCTCTATTGCAGCGCTGCTGTTGTTCGCGGCGATGGGTACCGCGCGGGCGGATGACATCGGCTGCATCAGCACGACCTTCAACCTGCTCTCCCCCAACGACAAGGTCTGCGTCAGCGATTTCGAGGACCCCGAGGTGCCGGGGGTGGTCTGCCAGATCTCCCAGGCGCGCAAGGGCGGCTGGGGCCAGCCTCTTGGGCTGAACGAAGACCCCTCGAACTTCTCGGTCGCCTGCCGTCAGGTCGGGCCGATCGACGTCGACATCGCCAAGCTCAAGAACAAGGAGGAGGTCTTCAACCAGAGGACCAGCATCTTCTTCAAGGCGACGCGGATCTATCGCCTGATCGACAAGAAGCACAACACGCTGGTCTATCTCGCCGTCAGCTCGAAGCTCGTCGACGGCTCGCCGGCCAATTCGGTCAGCGCCGTGCCTATCATGCCCTGGCCGGGGAAGTGACTCCTATCGCGCCGAAGCCTTCGTCGGTATCCGCGACAGGCCGAGGAGGACCACCAGGGTCACGGCGACCAGCAGGATCGTCAGCGCCGCGCCGCCGAAGACCTCACCCCGATCGGTGAGCGCGAAGATGCCGACGGGCAGCGTGACCCAGCCCGGAGGATAGACCATGACCGTGGCGCCGAGCTCGCCCATGGACATGGCGAAGCTCAGGCTGAAGGCGGCGATCAGATAGGGGGCGATCAGCGGCAGGGTCACCCGGCGGAGCAGATAGAAGGGCCGCGCGCCGAGGCTGGCGGCGATCTGCTCGTAATCCGGGGAGAGCCGCGCCAGGCCGGCGGAGACATTGCCGTAGGTGAAGGCCGAGACCAGGATGAAATGGGCCAGCACCACGATCGCCGTGGTGCCGTTGAGGAGCACCGGCGGGCGGCTGAAGGCCACCAGCAGGCCGAGGCCGACGGAGACCGAGGGCACGGCGCTGGGCAGGAAGAAAAGCACGTCCAGCAAGCGGCGCGAGGCCGGCGCGACGCCGCGCAAGGCAAGCGCCGCCCAGCTGCCGCTGAGGAGCGCCAGAAAGCTTGCCATCAGCCCGGTCAGCAGGCTGATGCGCAGCTCCGCCCCGGAATCGCCCTGAAGCGCATCGGCATAGTGGCGGAAGGTCAGATGGCTGGGGAGCGCCCCATTCCACTGGCCCGCCAGGCTGGCGAGCGCGATCACCGCCAGCGGCAGGATGTAGAAGACGCCCAGCAGCAGGGCGGCCACACCCCAGGCGCTCCAGCGCCCGGATCTAGACCACACCAGCACGTTGCGCTCCAAAACGGCCGAGGGCGTAGCGATAGAGGAAATAGAGCCCAAGGGAGAGGCCGACATTGACCACGGCGATGACGCAGGCGGTGGGATAGTCGAACTCCTGGATCGCCTTGTCGTAGACCAGCAGCGGCAGGGTGATGACCCCCTTGGCGCCGATGAAGAGGACGATGCCGAACTCGTTCACGGTCAGCAGCAGGCAGAGGCTGCCGCCGGCGGCCAGCGCCGGGAGAGCCGCGGGCAGGATGATCTGGCGGATGATGCGCCAGGGCCCGGCGCCGAGGCTCGATGCCACCTCGATCTGCGAGCTCTCGATCAGCGAGAAGGCCGCCAGGAGCGGGCGCATGATGAAGGGGGTATAGACCGTCACCTCCGCCAGGATCACGCCCCAGGCAGAATAGAGGAAATCGATGGGCGGCAGCGGCAGCTTGAACATCCCCATGAGGGACATGTTGAGGATACCGGCCGAGCCGTAGATGAAGGTGAATGAGAGCGCCATCAGGAAGGTCGGCAGCGCGATAAAGGTATCGATCAGCCGCGCCAGGAGCGCTGCCCCGGGGAAGGGCACGAAGGAGAGGATCAGCGCCATGAAGAAGCCCAGCAGCAGGCAGCCGGTGCTCGCCGCCAGCGCGATGCCGATCGTGTGCAGGATGGCGTTTCGGAACAGGGCCGAAGCGAAGACCTCCCGCAGGATCTCGAACGAGAAGCCGCCCTCGGCACCGGTGAAGGCCTGGCCGACGATGAGCGAGAGCGGATAGAAGAAGCAGCCGAGCAGGACCAGCAGCGGCGGGACGATCCAGAGCACGCCGGAATCGGCCAGCGCACTCCGCGGCTTGGGCCCGGCGGCGAGGCTAAGCGACATCTTCGGGGATCAGGGTTGCGTTCTCGGCGGGAAAATGGACCCTGAGCGCCCTGCCCGGCAGCGGCGGCTCCGGCAGCGGCGCGGAGGCGATGCGCAGGCTGACCCGATCCACCTCGATGACGATGCTGTGCTGGTCGCCCTGCCAGAGAGCGGATTCGACCCGGCCCTCGAGCGCATTCTCCTCATTGCCCCGCGACAGGGTCAGGTCATGGGGACGCACGCAGAGGAGGCAATCCACACCGGGCTCGAGGTTCGCCGGCACCCGCGCCCGCAGCACCACCTCCCCGAAGCGCACACTGCCCAGCAGCCCGCCCGCCTCCAGCGCCTCCAGGCGCACCGGCAGGAGATTGGCGCGGCCGAGGAACTCGGCGGTGAAGCGGTTGGGCGGATCGCGATATAGATCGCGGGCCGCGCCATGGGCAACGAGGCGCCCGTCGCGCATGATGGCGATGCGATGGGCGAGCGTCAGCGCCTCGGTCTGGTCATGGGTGACATAGAGCACAGTGAGGCCGGGCAGCTCGCGATGGAGGCGCGCCAGCTCCTCCACCATATTGCGGCGGATCTGGGCATCGAGCGCCGAGAGCGGCTCATCGAGCAGGAGCACGCTCGGACGGATGGCGAGCGCGCGGGCGATGGCAACGCGCTGCTGCTGCCCGCCGGAGAGCTGGCGCGGATAGCGGCCGAGAAAGTTGCTCATCCCCACCATGCGCAGGGATTCGCGGATGCGCTCCTGCACCAGGCCTTCCGGAGCCCGGCGCGCCCGGAGGCCGAAGGCCACGTTCTCCTCGACCTTCATATGGGGAAAGAGGGCGTAGTTCTGCACCACCATGCCGAGGTCGCGGGCATAGGGCGGAAGATCGGTCACGTCCCTCTCGCCGATGCGCACGCGCCCGCCGGTGGGGCGGACGAAGCCGGCGACGGCACGCAGCGCCGTGGTCTTGCCGGAACCCGAGGGGCCGATGATGGCCAGGATCTCGCCAAGATGGACGGTGAGGCTGAGATCCTTCAGCACCACCAGGCCGCGATAGGCGACCGTGACGCCGTCGAAGCCGATGCCCATGCCCTGGCCAACCAGACCCGAAGAAGCCGTGCCGGCCGCTGCGCGATCGATTGCCACGTCGACGGGAGCCATTCGCTGAACTCTTCCGAACAGTTAACGCCCGACGGATGCCGATAGGTCCTGCCCTCTCCCGCGCCGAAGCACGGGAGAGGGAGAGACTATCGCCGGCTCAGCTGCCGGTCACATCATGCCATGTGGCGACATCGGCTTTCAGGTTGGCCAGGACCTGGTCCCAATCGGGGGTCCAGACCTTCACGCCATCCATCATCACCTGGAGCTGCTTGAAATTGTTGTCCGTCGGCGTCACGTCCTTGCGCGCCGGCATGCCCTGGGCGATCGCGCTCACCTGCATCTGGGCATCCTTGCTCAGCAGGAACTCGATCAGCTTCTTGCCCGCATCCGCATGGGGCGCGTTCTGCACCAGTCCGACATAATAGGGCAGGAAGAGGGCCGTGCGCTCGCCGCTCGGGCCGGCGGGCCAGAAGACCTTGATGTTCGGGTTGTCCGCCATCTGGGAAATGTTCATCTGCAGATCGCCATTGGCCACCCAGAGCTCGCCCTTGTTGACCAGCGCGGTCAGCTTGCCGGTCGAGGAGGATGGGCCGCGGTTGTTGGCCTGGAGCTTCTGCAGATAGTCGAAGCCCGGGTCCTTGCCGCCATAGACCTGGTTGACCAGCAGCATGACCGCGGTGCCGTCGCCGGCCTGACCGGGGGT
>DATBBO010000714.1:0-4779 GCA_036270995.1 Dongiaceae bacterium
CTGGTGATCGTCTTGGGCGTGCGCCGGGGAAGGCCGATCTTGCGCAGGATGGCCTTGGCATCCTCCGCCGGCCGGGCGGCGAGCAGGGCCTTGCCCACGGCAGAGCAATGCGGCAGCTCGCGCCGGCCGAGTGCCGCATCGAAGCGCACCGCGCCCGGCGCATCGACGCGTCCCACCACCACCGCATAGCCCTCGTCCAAAATGGCAACCCTGGAGGTGAGGCCGATTTCCGCCGTCAGCTCGCGCAGCACCGGCAGCGCGATATCGGCGAGCGCGATATTGCCTATGGCGAGATCGCCAAGACGCGCCAGGCTGAGGCCGAGGCGATAGCGCCTGTTGGCCCCGGCCCCGGCATCGGCGACGAAGCCATGGGCCAATAGAGTCTGGAGGATCGCATAGGTCGCGGCCTTGGAGAGGCCCTGGGCGACAGCCAGATCGGTGAGACGGGCGCCTTCGCGCCCGCGCGCCGCGACCAGCTCGAGCAGATCGAGGGCGCGGCCCAGGCTCTGGACCCGGTAGCGCTCCGCCTCTTCCCGCCGCTCCGCCCCGGCGGATGCTGCCTTCGCCGTCGTCTTCAAGGCACGCTCATTGACTCGTTTTTGCCTTGGCCTAAGATAGCATCAGAAAACGAGATTTCTCTATACCAAACAACAGGAGATAGCGGGGATGGCGGACGCGCCGCGCAAGCTGCGCTCCAGCGACTGGTTCGGCGGGGCCGGCAAGAACGCCTTCATGCACCGCAGCTGGATGAAGAACCAGGGCCTCCCGGCCCATCTCTTCGATGGCCGGCCGGTCATCGGCATCTGCAATACCGCCTCCGAGCTCACCCCCTGCAACGCCCATCTCGACGACATCGCCGAGCATGTGAAGCGCGGAGTCTACGAGGCCGGCGGCTTCCCCCTGGAATTCCCGGTGATGTCGCTGGGCGAATCCAATCTCCGCCCCACGGCCATGCTGTTCCGCAACCTCGCCAGCATGGATGTGGAGGAATCGATCCGCGGCAATCCCATGGATGGCGTGGTGCTGCTGGTCGGCTGCGACAAGACCACGCCGGCGCTCCTCATGGGTGCGGCGAGCTGCGATCTTCCCACCATCGCCGTTTCCGGCGGGCCGATGCTGAACGGCAATTTCCGCGGCCAGGCCATCGGCTCCGGGACGCATGTCTGGCGGGTCTTCGAGGATCTGAAGGCGGGCAAGCTCTCGCTCGAGGATTTCATCGCCGCCGAGCAGGGCCAGAGCCGCTCCGCGGGAAGCTGCATGACCATGGGCACGGCCTCGACCATGGCCAGCATGGTCGAGGCGCTCGGCATCGGGCTGGTGGACAATGCCGCCATCCCCGCCGTCGATTCGCGCCGGCGCGTGCTCGCGCATATGGCGGGGCGGCGGATCGTCGAGCTGGTGCGCCAGGATATCCGCATGTCCCAGATCCTCACCCGCCGGGCCTTCGAGAACGCCATCCGGGTCAACGGCGCGATCGGCGGATCGACCAATGCGGTGATCCATCTGATCGCCGTCGCGGGTCGGCTTGGGGTCGATCTCGGCCTCGACGATTGGGATCGGCTCGGCCGCGGCGTTCCGACCATCGTCGACCTCATGCCCTCGGGCCGCTTCCTGATGGAGGATTTCTACTATGCCGGCGGGCTCAAGGCGGTCTTGGCGGAGCTTGCCGAGGCGGGCCTGCTGCATCTCGATGCGCCCACCGTCTCGGGCGAGACCATCGGCGAGATCAGCAAGGGTGCTGCCAACTACAATTCCGAGGTCATCCGGCCGCTCGACCGGCCGCTGACGCCGGAAGGCGGGATCGCGATCCTGCGCGGAAATCTTGCCCCCAGCGGCGCCGTCATCAAGCCGTCGGCGGCGACGCCGGCGCTCATGCAGCATCGCGGCCGCGCCGTGGTCTTCGAGGATATCGAGCACTACCACGCGCGCATCGATCAGCGCGATCTCGAGATCGACGAGACCTCGGTGATGGTGCTGAAGAACTGCGGGCCCAAGGGCTATCCGGGCATGGCCGAGGTCGGCAACATGCCACTGCCGGCGAAGCTGCTGAAGAAGGGCGTCAGCGACATGGTGCGCATCTCCGACGCGCGCATGAGTGGCACGGCCTATGGCACGGTGGTCCTCCACACCGCGCCCGAGGCGGCGGTGGGCGGGCCTCTGGCACTGGTGCGCGACGGCGATGTGATCGAGCTCGACGTCGCGGGTCGCCGGCTTCATCTCGACGTCCCGGAGGCGGATCTCGCCGAGCGGCAGCGCCACTGGCAGCCGCCGGTCCCGGTGATGGAGAGCGGCTATCAGCGGCTCTATGTCGAACGGGTGCTCCAGGCCGATCGCGGCTGCGATCTCGATTTCCTCGTCGGCAAGCGTGGTGCCGCGGTGCCGCGGCATTCGCATTAGGCCGCGGCGATGAAAGGGGATATCGAGAACGGCGCCGTCTATCCGAGCCTGAAGGGCCGCGTCGTCTTCATCACCGGCGGGGGCAGCGGCATCGGGGAAAGCCTGGTGGAGCATTTCTCGGCCCAGGGCGCCCGAGTCACCTTCGTCGATCTGGCCGAGGCGCCGTCCTGCGCCCTGGTGGAGCGGCTGAGAAAGGCCGGCGGCGCCGTGCCGGACTATATCCCCTGCGATCTGCGCAAGATCGAGGATCTGCGCATGGCGGTCGCGGCGACGGCGGCGAAGCACGGACCGATCCGGGTGCTGGTCAACAATGCCGGCAATGACGACCGGCATCTGACCCAGGATGTGACGCCCGACTACTGGGACGATCGCATGGCCGTGAATCTGCGCCATCAGTTCTTCGCTGCCCAGGCGGTGCGGCCGCAGATGCGCGATGCCGGCGGCGGCTCGGTCATCAATTTCGGCTCCATCACCTGGATGGTGGGGGATGGCGACTGCCCGGCCTATGTCACCGCCAAGGCCGCCATCACCGGCATGACCCGGGCGCTCGCCCGCGAGCTCGGGCCGGAGAACATCCGGGTCAACT
Source organism: Dongiaceae bacterium (assembly GCA_036270995.1). Classification (GTDB taxonomy): domain Bacteria; phylum Pseudomonadota; class Alphaproteobacteria; order Dongiales; family Dongiaceae; genus DASXQK01. The sequence continues at coordinate 2,984 of DATBBO010000714.1, forward strand.
GCATGATCCCCGGCTGGGTCATGACCGAGCGCCAGATGCGCCTCTGGCTGACGCCGGAGGGGGAGCGCCAGATCGAGGACCGCCAATGCCTCAAGGGCCGGCTCTATCCGCCGGACATCGCCCGCATGGCGCTGTTCCTGGCCGCCGATGACAGCCGGATGTGCAGCTCGCAGAATTTCATCGTCGATGGCGGCTGGGTCTAGGCCGCCTGACCCAAGGAGAGGGAAGATCATGCGCCTGGTTCAATATCGCGACCCTGCCGGCGCCCGGAAGGTCGGGCTGGTGACGGAGGACGGCAATCACCTGCGCCCGCTCCAGGGCGTCGCCACGGTCTATGAGCTGGCCGAGATGGCGGCGGGCCAGGGTGGCGGGCTCGCCAGGCTCGCGGAGTCGAAGGCGGGGTCCGAGCGCGTCGACTATCCGGCGCTGCTGAAGGAAGGCCGCGTGCTGGCGCCGGTCGACCATGCCGAGCCCGCCCGCTTCTGGATCACGGGCACGGGCTTGACCCATATCGGCAGCGCGGCCGCGCGCAACAAGATGCATGAGGTCACCCATGGCAGCGCGGCACCGCTTTCGGATTCGATGAAGATCTTCCGCATGGGAATCGAGGGCGGCAAGCCGGGCGACGGCAAGATCGGCGTGCAGCCCGAATGGTTCTACAAGGGCGATGGCAGCTGCGTGCGGCCGACGGGCTCGGCCCTGCCCCGGCCCGGCTATGCCAAATCCGGGGGTGAAGAGCCGGAGATCGTCGGGATCTATCTGATCGACGCCGGCGGGCGGCCGTGGCGCATCGGCTATTCCCTCGGCAACGAATTCTCCGACCATGTGACCGAGGCGCAGAACTATCTCTACCTCGCCCATTCCAAGCTGCGCTGCTGCGCGCTCGGGCCCGAGCTCTATGTCGGCGACCTGCCTGAGGACGTGCGGGGAAAGACGCGCGTGCTGCGGGGCGGCAAGGTGCTGTGGGAGGCGGATTTCCTCTCGGGTGAGAAGAACATGTCCCATTCCATTGCCAATCTCGAGCATCATCACTTCCGCTACGACATGTTCCGCCGGCCGGGCGATCTGCACGCCCATTTCTTCGGCGCGGCGGAGCTCAGCTACATGGCGGGGGTCCGGACGGAGCCGGGGGACGAATTCGAGATCGACGTGCCCGTCATGGGCAAGCCGCTGCGCAACCGCATGGAGGCCGAGACCGATGGGGGGTTCGTCGCGGTCAAAGCCCTCTGAGCCTTTCCAGGGCTTGAGTCGCGGGCGCTCATCCTGAGAGCACGTCTATCAGGGCGTTAGACTATTTGCCGATGCCAAGCATCAGCCCCCCAATGAGGTAACGCTGGAATAGAAGGTAGGCGGCCATGGCCGGCACGGCGCTGACCAACGAGCCCGCCAGCAGCACGGGAATGTCGAGCACGCGGCCTGACTGCAGCACGGCGAGCCCTACGGTGATGGTCCGCACCGCCGGTTCCTGCAGGAAAATCAGCGCGACGAGCAGGTCATCCCAGATCTGGATGAATTGCAGCACACCCACGGCAAGCAAAGCCGGTACGCTGAGCGGCAGGATGATCCGCAGCAACATCTGCCAATACGGCACGCCATCCATCTGCGCCGCCTCCACGAGCTCGTCCGAGAGATCGCGCATGAAGGCGGTCAGCAGGAAGCAGCCGAACGGCACGCCGAGCGCAGCGTAGGTGATGATGACTGAGAGCATGTTGTCGGCGAGGTTGAAGGCGGCGAAGTTGATGAACTCCGTGAGAATGATCGACTGCATCGGAATCATCATGCTGGCCGCCACCGCG
>DATBBO010000715.1:0-1606 GCA_036270995.1 Dongiaceae bacterium
CGAGGGCGAGCCCGATGCCGGCCGCGGCGGTCAGCCAGACGAAGCCCAGCATGCCCCAGCCCCAGGCGCCGCCCATCCTCACCAGCAGGAAGGGCGTATAGGTGCCGGCGATCATGGCGAAGATGGCGGCATGATCGAATCGCCGCAGCAACTCCTTGCGCGGCGAGGGCGGAGCCAGGTTGTAGAGCGCCGAGCAGGTGAGCATGACGACCAGCCCCAGGGCATAGACGGCAGTGGCGATGACGAGGCGGGGCTCTCCCCGCAACGCCGCCAGATAGAGCAGAACGAGCGCCGCGCCGATGCCGAGCCCGATGCCGAGGAGATGGATGCAGCGGTCGGCGATCTCCTCCTGCCGGCGATGGCGATGATAGGCGGGAGGCACTTCCGTCATGGCGCCGGAATCACTTCTTTTCCCGGGCGAGCGCGACGCGGGCGGCCTTGATTTGGCGCTTCAGCGCGGCGCTGGGCTCGGGGTAGTGGGGGTCGAGGGATTTGAGCTTTTCGAACAGGGCCGCAGCCACCACCAGACGAGTGAACCACTTGTTGTCCGCGGGCACGACATGCCAGGGCGATTCGCGCGTCGCTGTCTCCTGGATCATCTCCTCATAGGCGCGCATATAGCCATCCCAATGCGCCCGCGAGGCGAGGTCCGCGGGCGAGAACTTCCAGTGCTTGTCAGGCTGGTTCAGCCGGTCGATGAAGCGCTGCCGCTGCTCCGCCTTGGAGACATGAAGGAAGAACTTGCAGACGGCGATTCCGTTGCGGGCGAAGTAACGCTCGGTGGCGACGATGTCCTCGTAGCGCTGCCGCCATATTTCGGGGCTCACCAGGGCGGCTGGGATGTGCTCGCGCTTCAGCAGCTCGCGCTCCACTCGCACCACGAGCACTTCCGCGTAGTAGGAGCGGTTGAAGATCCCGATATGCCCGCGCTCCGGTATGCGGCTGAGGTAGCGCACATATAGTCATGGTCGAGCTCGTCCTCGGAGGGCTTGCGGAAGGAATAGACGCGGCAGCCTTGGGGATTGATGCCGGACATCACATGCTTGATGGCGCTGTCCTTGCCCGCGGCGTCCATGGCCTGGAAGATGACCAGGACCGCCCAGCGGCGCTCCGCATAGAGGCATTCCTGCAGCTCCGCGAGGCGCTCGATGCCCTCCTTCAGCAGTTCTGCCGCCGTGTCGTGATCCAGGGAGAGGCCGCCGGTATCGGCGGGATCGACCTGCTTCAGGCGGAATTTTCGCCCATTTTCGATCCGATAGGGCTTGAGCAGCTTGCCGAGCTTCAAGGACGACATCCTTCCCGCATGGGCCTCAGCCCTTTGGTGCTTAGCACGGGCGCGGGGCACCGGTCACGCGGCTGTGATATTCCCCAATCTTTCGTAAGATTGCCGCCCGGGAGGCGGGGGCTAACATCAAGCTCCCGCTTGAACCTTTCGGATTCTCGCGCCTTCCTCCTTCGGGATATCCGGCTCACTGCATCACGAGGCTGACATGACCCTTCCTCTCATCGGCGCCGTCGAACGCGGCTTCTTTTCCAGTGTGTGGCGCCTGGTCAAGCCCTACTGGAATTCCGAGGAGGAGTGGATCGCGCGGGGCCTGCTGGTGGT
>DATBBO010000716.1:0-5474 GCA_036270995.1 Dongiaceae bacterium
GCCGGTCTCGGCCAGCCCCTCGGCCGTCGCTGGGCGATAGTCGATCGCAAGCTCGCTCTCCGCGGCATGGCTGCGCGCGGCGGCGATGCTCGCCTCCGCCGCATCTATCCCCGTCACCCGGGCGCCGAGGCGCGCCAGCGGCTCGGCGAGAAGCCCGCCGCCGCAACCGACATCCAGCAGGGAAAGCCCTGCGAGCGGCCGGGGGGAAAGAGCGTCCCGGCCGAAACGGGCGGCGGCCCGGTCCCGAATATATCCGAGGCGGACTGGGTTCAGCCGATGCAGCGGGCGGAACTTGCCGGCGGGATCCCACCAGGCCCCGGCCAGGGCGGAAAACTTCGCGATCTCCCGAGCATCGACTGAGGTTGCCGGGGAAGGCTCGGTCGCGGGGTGAGACGGGGCGGCGGCCGGGGTCATGATTGGCGCAATCTTCTGTCGCGGGCCTTGCTTAGCGGCATTCCGATTGAGTATGGATACGCGCCGCCTGCCCGGCAACGGGCGCGGCGCCGTGGCAAGCATCCCCTGGATTCTGAGAGATGACCAGAGCGGCGGGCAAGACCCGCATCGTGATGAAGTTCGGCGGCACCTCGGTGGCCGATGTCGACCGCATCAAGGCGGTGGCAACGAGGGTCAAACGCGAGGTCGATGCCGGCCATGAGGTGGCGGTGGTGGTCTCCGCCATGGCCGGGGCGACGAATCAGCTCGTCGGCTGGACCAATGCCGTTGCCCGGCTCCACGACGCCCGCGAATATGATTCCGTCGTCGCCTCCGGCGAGCAGGTGACCGCCGGTTTGACGGCGATCGCGCTCCAGGAGATCGGTGTCTCGGCCCGCTCCTGGCTCGGCTGGCAGATTCCGATCCGGACCGACGATGCCCATGGCAAGGCCCGTATCCAGCTCATCGAGATCGAGGAGCTCGACCGGCGGATGGCCCGGGGCGAGGTGGCGGTGGTGGCCGGCTTCCAGGGGCTGGGCTCGGACAACCGGATCACCACGCTGGGGCGTGGCGGCTCCGACACCTCGGCGGTTGCGCTGGCCGCCGCCCTTCACGCCGATCGCTGCGATATTTTCACCGATGTGGACGGAGTCTATACGACCGACCCGCGCATCGTTGCCAAGGCCCGCAAGCTCGATAAGATCACCTATGAGGAGATGCTGGAGATGGCATCCCTCGGCGCCAAGGTGCTGCAGATTCGCTCGGTCGAGATGGCGATGAAGCACCACGTGCGGCTCCAGGTGCTGTCGAGCTTCGTCGACCGGCCGGGCACCCTGGTCGTGGATGAGGACGAGATCGTGGAACAGGAACTGGTCAGCGGAATCGCCTACAGCCGGGACGAGGCGAAGATCACCTTGACCCATGTGCCCGACCGCCCCGGCGTGGCCGCTACCATCTTCGGCCCGCTGGCCGAAGCCCATATCAATGTCGATATGATCGTCCAGAACGTCGCGGGCGGCGGCGATTTCACCGATATCACCTTCACCGTGACCAAGGCCGATCTGGAACGCGCCATCCGGGTGCTGGAGGACCGCCACAAGGATCTGAGGTTCAAGGCCCTGCAGCCCGATCCGAATGTGGTCAAGGTCTCGGTCATCGGCGTCGGCATGCGCAGCCATGCCGGAATCGCGCAGCGCATGTTCCATACCCTGGCGGAGAAGGGCATCAACATCCAGGTGATCTCGACCTCCGAGATCAAGATCAGCGTGCTGATCGCCGAGGAATACACCGAGCTGGCGGTGCGCAGCCTGCATACAGCCTATGGCCTTGACGCCCAGTAGCGACATTTCGCGGGAGCGGGAGGCGCGCCGGCATCTCGACAGGCTTTGGCAGCGCGGCTGCCGATTCCTCGGCTGCACCTATGCCATCATGGGCGGCGCCATGACCTGGGTGTCGGAGCGCCATCTCGTCTCTGCCATTTCCAATGGCGGCGGCTTCGGCGTGATCGCCTCGGGCTCCATGACGCCGGATCTGCTTTCGACCGAGATCGCCGAGACCAAGAAGCTCACGAGCCTGCCCTTCGGGGTGAACCTCATCACGCTTCATCCCCAGCTCGAGCAGCTGATCGATGTCTGTCTCGACCATCGAGTGGGACACATCGTGCTTGCCGGCGGCCTGCCGCCGGGCGTCGCCATGCAGCGGGTGAAGCGGGGCGGGGCCAAGCTGATGTGCTTCGCCCCGGCTCTGGTCCTGGCCAAGAAGCTGGTCCGCTCCGGGGCCGATGCGATCGTGATCGAGGGAATGGAGGCGGGCGGCCATATCGGCCCCGTCACCACCTCGGTCCTCGCCCAGGAGATCCTGCCCGAGGTGCATGACGTCCCGGTCTTCGTCGCCGGCGGCATCGGGCGCGGCGAGGCGATCACCGGCTATCTCGAGATGGGAGCTGCGGGTGTGCAGCTCGGCACGCGCTTCGTCTGCGCCACGGAATCGATCGCCCATCCCAGCTTCAAGCAGGCCTTCATCCGTGCCTCGGCTCGCGACGCGGTGCCCTCGATCCAGCTCGACCCGCGCTTTCCCGTCATTCCGGTCAGGGCCCTCGCCAATGCGGCGACCCGGCGCTTCCTCGAGACGCAGCGCGCCGTCATCGACAAGTTCAACAGCGGCGCGGTCGACCAGAAGGCGGCAAGCCTGGAGATCGAGCATTTCTGGGCCGGCTCGCTGCGCCGCGCCGTGATCGACGGCGATGTCGAAGGCGGCTCGCTGATGGCGGGACAGAGCGTCGGCATGGTGACGAGCGAGCAGCCCACTGCGACCATCCTCGAGGAGCTGGTGGGTCAGGCCGTGCGCGCCCTCGCCGCGCGGAGCACGGGCCATCAGAGCGCGGCCCAGCCGGGAGCCGACTGATGACGGCGCAGGGCGGCGGCACAACCGGCGCCCGGCTGTTGCTTCGCCGCCTGCGCGCCCTCATGGCGGAGGGCGGCACCGCCGAGGAGCGGCTGCAGCGCATCGTGCGCACCATCGCTGCCGGCATGGTGGCGGAGGTCTGCTCGGCCTATGTGATGCGCCCGGGCGAGGTCCTGGAGCTCTTCGCCACCGAGGGCCTGAAGCTTGAGGCGGTCCATCGCACCCGCCTCAGGGTTGGCGAGGGCCTCGTCGGCGACATCGCGAGCCACGCCCGGCCCTTGGCGCTGGCCGATGCCCAGACCCATCCCAATTTCGCCTATCGGCCCGAAACCGGGGAGGAGATCTATCGCTCGCTGATGGGCGTGCCGATCCTGCGCGGCGGCCGCGTGATCGGCGTGCTGGTCGTGCAGAACCGCACGGCGCGGCAATATACCGAAGAGGAGATCGAGGCGCTGGAGACCACCGCCATGGTGGTCGCCGAACTCATTGCCAGCGGCGATCTCGTGCCCCGCGCCGAGACCCGTTCGACCGAGGGCATCGGCCTGCTGCCGACCCGGCTGGAGGGCCTCAGCCTCTGCCCGGGGCTCGCCATCGGCCGCGCCGTGCTGCACAAGCAGCGCCCGTCTCTCGTCGAGATCGTGGCCGAGAATCCGGTTCGCGAACGCGAGCGGCTCGCCTCGGCCGTTGCGGGTCTGCACCGGGCCCTGGACGACCTGCTGCAGACGGCAGAGCACAGCGGCGGCGGCGAGCATGTCGACATCCTCGAGGCCTATCGGATGTTCGCCGAGGATCGCGGCTGGCTTGCCCGCCTGGACGAGGCGATCGCCAGCGGCCTTTCGGCCGAGGGTGCGGTGCTGAAGGTGCAGAACGATGCCCGGGTCCGCATGTCCCAGGTGGTCGACCCGTATCTGCGCGAGCGCCTTTCGGATCTCGACGAGCTCGCCGATCGCCTGCTGCGCCATCTGGCCGGGGCTGCCGCCGCCATTGCGCTTCCGGAGAAGGCGGTGGTCGTCGCTCGCACCCTGGGACCCGCCGAGCTCCTGGAGTTCGATCGCAAGCGGTTGCGCGCGATCATCCTGGAAGAGGGCTCGCCCACGGCCCATGTCGCCATCGTCGCCCGGGCCCTCGATCTCCCGATGATCGGGCGTGTCGAGGGCGCGCTGGCACGGATCGAAGAACGCGACCGCGTCATCGTCGATGCCGATAACGGCCAGGCCTTCATCAGGCCGGGTGACGACATCGAGGAGAAGGTCGCGGAGAGCATGGCGCTCAAAGCGCACCGTCGCGCGGTCTTCGCCAGCGTGCGCGAGCTTCCCTCGGTCAGCCGCGACGGTGTCGCGCTCTCGCTCTCCATCAATGCCGGCCTCCTGATCGATATGCAGCATCTGGCAGCCAGCGGCGCCGACGGCGTGGGGCTCTATCGCACCGAAATCGCCTTCATGGTGCGCGACAATTTCCCGGATGTCGCACAGCAGACGGAATTCTACCGGCGCATCTATGAGCAGGCGGCGGGCAAGCCCGTCATCTTCCGCACGCTCGATGTGGGCGGCGACAAGGTGCTCCCCTATTGGCCGCGCTCGGGCGAGGAGAATCCCGCCATCGGCTGGCGCGCGCTCCGGATCGCGCTCGACCTCCCGACGCTGCTGCGTCAGCAGGCCCGCGCCCTCATCGCCGCTGCGGCTGGCCGGCCGCTCGACATGATGTTTCCGATGATCGCCACCGCGGCCGAGTTCACCGCCGCCCGGCGCATCGTCGATATCGAGGTCGCGCGCGCCCGGCAGCGGGGCATCAAAGCGCCCGAGCCGCTGCGGGTGGGCGCGATGCTGGAGGTGCCCTCCCTGATCTGGGAGCTGCCCTCCCTTCTCGCCGAGGCCGATTTCGTCTCCGTCGGCAGCAACGACCTAGCCCAATTCTTCTTCGCCAGCGACCGGGGTAATCCGCGCCTGGCCGATCGCTACGACCCCCTCTCGCCTGCCATGCTCCTGGCGCTGAGCGAGGTCGCGCGGCAATGCGCCGCGGCCCGCCGGCCGCTCTCGGTCTGCGGCGAAATGGCGAGCAAGCCGATCGAGGCCATGGCGCTGCTGGGCGTCGGCATCGGCAGCCTCTCCATGGCGCCTCCGGCCATCGGACCGGTGAAGCTCATGGTGCGCAGCTTGGAGCTCGATCCTCTTCGCAACTACATGAGTGGGCTGATCCACCACCCGCATGCCAGCATCCGCCAGGAGCTGATGGCCTATGCGCGTGATCACGGGGTGACGTTTTAAGGGCTTTTTAGTAACTCCGAATCGCTATCCGCGATTGCTCTCGCTGACCCCGATTTGGTAGAAAACTCCTAGCGCTTTTGACCGGCCGGAGCCGCCTTGCAATGCCTGAGCGGCTTCACTTGGTGGCTGTATCCAGGGGGCGATCCGGGATGCGACCCGGCGGCCCTGGGCGGGACCAAGGATTGGTCGAGATGGAATCGCAGCAGAGAATGGAGCCGAGGCGAGAGGACCGCGACGACGGTGCGGATTACATGCCGCACACCCCCGAGGGAATCGGCGAGATTCTGCGCCGCCGGCGGGAAAGTTACGGCCAGGATTTGCCGACCGTCGCGGCCCAGCTTCACATCCGGCTGGCCTATCTGCGGGCCGTCGAGA
>DATBBO010000717.1:0-2038 GCA_036270995.1 Dongiaceae bacterium
GCCCGGCGCTCGCTGACTCTGCTCTGCGGCCGTTTCGAAGGTATCGACGAGCGGGTCATGGAGGTCCATGGCGTCGAGGAGGTCAGCCTCGGCGATATCGTGCTCTCCGGGGGCGAGCCCGCAGCGATCGCGCTGATCGACGCCGTGGTGCGTCTCATCCCCGGCGTGATCGGCGCCGAGGAGGGGCTGGAGGACGAGAGTTTCGAACGGGGATTGCTGGAATATCCCCACTACACGCGTCCGGCCGAATGGCAGGGCCGCAGAGTGCCGGAGGTGCTGATCTCCGGCCATCACGAGAAGGTCAGGGTCTGGCGCCAGCACCAGGCCGAAGCGGTGACGAGGGCGCGCAGGCCGGATCTCTGGCAGCGCTACGTGGCCGCCGGCAACAGGATCGAAGAAGGAAGCGAACCATGACGACGATCATCGACACGCTCAACCAGGAGCAGATCGCCAAGCTCAACGCCAAGACTCCCGAATTCGCGCCCGGCGATACGCTGCGCGTGAACGTCAAGGTGATCGAGGGCACCCGCGAGCGTGTTCAGGCCTTCGAGGGCCTGTGCATCGCGCGCAAGAACGCCGGGGTCAACTCGAGCTTCACCGTGCGCAAGATCTCCTACGGCGAAGGTGTGGAGCGCGTGTTTCCGCTCTACAGCCCCCGCATCGCCTCGATCGAGCTGGTGCGCCGCGGCGATGTCCGCCGGGCCAAGCTCTATTATCTGCGCGGCCGGCGCGGCAAGGCGGCGCGCATCGCCGAGAAGGGCGGTGTCGGCGGCGAGGCCGAGACGGCGGCATCCGAAAAGGAGTAGTGCTGCATGGCTGCCGGACGGCCACGCACGCTCTTCGACAAGATCTGGGAGAGCCACCTGGCCCACCGCCAGGAAGACGGCACCTGCCTGCTCTATGTCGACCGCCATCTCGTCCATGAGGTGACGAGCCCCCAGGCCTTCGAGGGTCTGCGTATGGCGGGGCGCAAGCTGCGCCGGCCGGACGCGACGCTGGCGGTCGCCGATCACAACGTGCCGACCACCGACCGCAGCCGCGGCATCGAGGAGCCGGAATCCCGGACCCAGGTGGAGACGCTGGAGAAGAACTGCGCCGAGTTCGGCGTGCCCTATTTCTCCATGAACGATATCCGCCAGGGCATCGTGCACATTATCGGGCCGGAGCAGGGCATGACCCAGCCTGGCATGGTCATCGTCTGCGGCGACAGCCATACGGCGACCCATGGTGCCTTCGGCGCGCTGGCCTTCGGCATCGGCACCTCCGAGGTCGAGCATGTCCTGGCGACCCAGACCCTGATCCAGCAGCCGGCCAAGAACATGCGCATCACCGTCGAAGGGGCGCTTCCCTTCGGCGTGACCGCCAAGGACCTGATCCTCGCCATCATCGGCAGGATCGGAACCGCCGGCGGCACCGGCCATGTCATCGAATATGCGGGCGAGGCTGTCCGCGCCCTCTCCATGGAGGGGCGCATGACCGTCTGCAACATGTCCATCGAGGGCGGCGCGCGCGCCGGCCTCATCGCCCCGGACCAGACGACCTTCGACTATCTCAAGGGCCGCCCCATGGCGCCCAAGGCCGGCGCCTATGAGCAGGCGGTCGCCTATTGGCGGACCCTGCCGTCCGATCTCGGCGCGAGCTACGACATGGAAGTCAGCCTCGCGGCCGCTTCGATCATCCCCCAGGTGACCTGGGGCACCAGCCCGCAGGACGTGCTGCCCATCACCGGCAAGGTGCCGAACCCGGCCGAGATCGCCGAGGAGGCGAAGCGCCAGGCCATGGAGCGCGCGCTCGCCTATATGGGGTTGACGCCGGGGACACCGCTGCAGAGCGTCGCCATCGACCGCGTCTTCATCGGCTCCTGCACCAATGGGCGGATCGAGGATCTGCGCGCCGCCGCAGCAGTGGCCAAGGGCCGCAAGGTGGCGGGCAATGTCCAGGCAATGGTGGTGCCGGGCTCCGGCCTGGTGAAGCACCAGGCGGAGGAGGAGGGGCTCGATCGCATCTTCCGCGAGGCGGGTTTCGAATGGCGCGAGCC
>DATBBO010000718.1:0-12409 GCA_036270995.1 Dongiaceae bacterium
CTCCTTGCCCGCCACCCTCGCCTGCTCGAGGGAATGGCGGGAAAATGAGCGCCGCCGGGCCGTTCACCGGAAGGGAGGCGGATTTGCTACGCTGGGGCCGCTTGCCCATGATCGAGCCAATCATGGAAACGGTGGAAGGACGCGATATGCCATGTCGATCGTCAGTCTGCTGGCGGATCAGATGACGGTGCCCGAGAGTCCCGGTGAGGGAGCCCCGGCCTATCGGATGTTCATCCGCGACCTGGTGCTGCTCTGCCGCATCGGCGTCTACGCTCATGAGAAACTGCGTCCGCAGCGCGTGCGCATCAATGTCAGCATGCGCGTACAGCCCGATGTGGCGCCGCGCAATGACGACATCGCCAATGTCCTCTCCTATGACCAGGTGCTGGGCGAGATCAAGCGGCTGGCCGCCGGCGGCCATATCAATCTGGTGGAAACCCTGGCCGAGACGATCGCCGATATCTGCCTGACCGATCGCCGCGTTATCGAGGCCAGCGTCATGATCGAGAAGCTCGACGTCGAGCCCGAAGCGAGCGTGGGCGTGGAGATCGAGCGGCGGCGCGACAACTGAGGCGTGGCGGCAGAAGCCATGCCATCGACAATGCGCGGCGCCAGGCCGGTGGTGGTGGTGAAGCTCGGCGGCAGCCTCATGGCCTCGCCGCATCTTTCGACCTGGCTCGCCACGCTCGCAGCCAGCCGGGGTGCAGCCGTCATCGTGGCCGGCGGCGGACCCTTCGCCGATGCGGTGCGCATGGCCCAGGAGACGACGCCCTTCGACGACCGCGCCGCCCATCGGATGGCGATCCTGGCCATGGAGCAATATGCCATCATGCTGGCCGCGCTCGAGCCGGCGTTGCGTCCGGCTGCAAGCCGGACCGCGATCACGGCTGCCGCGCAGGCCGGCGCTACGCCGATCTGGCTTCCCGCCCGCATGAGCTTCGGCGCGCCGGACATTCCCGAGAGTTGGGAGGTGACCTCGGACAGCCTCGCCGTCTGGCTTGCGCGCAAGCTGGGCCTGGCGCAGGTCCTGCTGGTGAAATCCGCCGCCCTGCCGATGGAAAGGGTCCCGGCCGCCGAGCTCGCCGAGGTTGGGATCGTCGATCCGCTATTGCCGCGCTTCCTTGCGGGCAGCGGAATCGAGTGCCGCTGCCTGGAGGCGGCAGGCGCTCCCGCCTTCGCCGCAGCCTTGGCCCGAGGACGGCTCGCCGGTACGCTGCTCTCCGCCGATGAGCAAGCCTGAGCATATCCTTTTCCTGACCGGACGCCTGGCGAAGCCGCGGCTGACCAAGCTGCTGGCGCGCATGGCGCCCGCGGACTTCACCCATGAGATCGTCGATATCGGGGTGAAGGTCGCGGCCTTAATGACGGGTGATATCATCCGTCGCAGGCTTCCCTGGCCGATCCGGGCCGATCGGGTGCTGCTGCCGGGCCGCTTCCGCGGCGATCTGGAGGCCCTGACGGGTCACTACGGCCGCCCCTTTCAGCGCGGGCCCGATGACCTGCAGGACCTCGGCGAGTTCTTCGGCCGCAAGGGTCCGCCGCCGGACCTTTCCCGGCACAATGTGCGCATCTTCGCCGAGATCGTCGAGGCGCCGCAGCTCGGAGTTGAGGCGATCCTGGAGCGCGCCGCGCTCTATCGCCGGGACGGCGCCGATATCATCGATCTCGGCTGCCTGCCGGACACGCCCTTTCCGCATCTGGAGCAGGCTGTCGCGGCGCTCGTCGCAGCGGGCTTCACCGTCAGCATCGATTCCGCCGATGTGGAAGAGCTTCGCCGCGGGGCCGGCGCCGGGGCGCGCTATTTGCTGAGCCTGACCGAGAAGACGCTGCACCTCGCGGAAGAGAGCGATGCCATCCCGGTCTTGATCCCGGCGCGCCACGGCGATCTCGACTCGCTGCTGCGGTCCATGGACATCCTCGACCGGAAGAAGCGACCCTATCTGGCCGACCCGATCCTGGATCCGATCCATTTCGGCTTTACCGCCTCCCTCGGCCGCTACGCGGAGCTGCGCCGGCGCCGACCCAAAGCGCCGATCCTGATGGGCACCGGCAATCTGACGGAGCTGACCGATGCCGACAGCACCGGGGTCACGGCGATGCTCATGGGCATCGTCTCCGAGCTCGCCATCGCCAATGTGCTGGTGGTGCAGGTGAGCCCCCATTGCCGGCGGGCCGTGGCGGAGACCGATTGGGCCCGGCGCATCATGTTTGCCGCCCGCGCGGCGGGCAGCCTGCCCAGCGGCATCGCGCCGGCCCTGCTGACGGTTCACGACCGCAAGCCCTTTCCCGACACGCCCGCCGAGATTGGTGAGCTGGCCGGGATGATCCGCGACGACAACTTCCGGATCGCCGTGGCCGAGGACGGCATCCATATCTACAACCGCAAGGGCCATCGCGTCGCCAGGGACCCTTTCGAGCTCTTCCCTCAACTTGGGGTGGAGAGCGACGGCAGCCACGCCTTCTATCTGGGCGCGGAAACCACCAAGGCGGAGATCGCCTGGAAGCTCGGCAAGCGCTATGTCCAGGACCAGCCGCTGCGCTGGGGTGTGGCGATTGACGAGCCCGGCGAGGATCTTCAGAAGCTGAAGGCCCCCGGCACCACCCTGCCTCGCCGGCGCCGGAAGCGGGCCTCATGATCCGGGAGACCATTGTCACGACCCAATCGCCCGAGGGTCGAATCCATATCGCGCCCATCGGGCTAATCGTCGAAGGAGAGGGCTTTGTCATCGCGCCCTTCCGGCCCTCCCAGACGCTGGAGAACCTTCGGCTCAACCCTCATGCCGTCGCCAACTACACCGACGATGTCCTGATCTTCGCCGGCTGCTTGACGGGCCGGCGCGACTGGCCGACACGGGCTGCCGACAGGGTTCCGGGCGCTGTCCTGACCTCCGCCCTGGCCCACGCCGAGCTCAGTGTCGAGCGCGTGATTGAGCATCCCGAGCGCCCCCGCTTCCACTGCCATGTCGTGCATGAGGCCAATCATGCGCCCTTCCATGGCTTCAACCGGGCGCAGGCCGCGGTGGTCGAAGCGGCCATCCTGGTCAGCCGCCTGCATATGCTTCCGATGGAGAAGATCGAGCGCGAGATCGCCTATCTGACGATCGCCATCGAGAAAACCGCCGGCCCCCGCGAGCGCCAGGCCTGGGACTGGCTGATGGAGCGCGTCGCGGCGTTCAAGAAGGAAACGGCCAGCGGCTGACGGCCGGTCTTGTCAGCCCTGGAGCAGCAGCCCTGCAACGGCCGCTGCCGGGGCGGCGCGCGCGGCCCATTCGCGTGAAGCCGGCTCGCCCTGAAAGAGATCGGCAAAGTCGCGATAGGGCCGGCCCAGCCGGCGTGCAATCTCCGGCAGGAGGAAGCGGCCGATGCCGGCGCCGATCAGCGGCGCATCTTCCGGGAGCGAACCGCGGGAGAGAACGCGCTCGATGGAATCGATCACCTGCCGGCGCTGGTGCTCCACCAGATGGAACGCCAAACGCCGCCAATCGGCCATTCCTGCATCGGCGAGATCGCGGCCGAGCATACGGGCGAGGCGCGCCGCGCTCTCCTCTGCGCTCTTGCCGCGGCCATCAGCAGTCCCATGCTGATCCGCGTCCTCGGGCAGCTCGCCGGTCAGCCGATGGACATCCGCCATGGTGGCAAAATATTCCGCCATGAGCCGCTGGCGCCGGCCGGCGAAGAGCACGCTCGGGGCGACCGCCATCACCGGCGTGCGCGTCACCCCCGTATAGACCAGCTCCTCCAGGGCCATGCGCTCGGGGTCGCTGAAACCTTCGCATTCCACCTTGCCACCGGCGACAGGCAGGATGTCGGTGGTTGTGCTGCCGATATCCACCAGCAACCCCGTCTCGCCCCGCGCGGCAAGATAGCGGCCGGTGGCATGCCAATTGGCCGAGGCGATGCACAGCACCCGCTCGCGCGCCGCCCCCGGCGCGAGAAAACCCATCTCGCCGGCATAGAAGCGAAGCTCCCTGCCTGGATAATGGGCAAGCATGGCATCGATCAGCCGGCGGACGCCCTCGCTGCGATCGGCAAAGAGATCGACCAGCTCCCCGGTCATGGTCACACCTTGGAGGTCGGAGGGCAGAAGCTCGCGATCGAGGCTTGCCAGGGCTGCCTCCAGATGCTCGAGCCCGCGCCAGAGCGTGCAGGGAATCTGGACCGCCCGGCGCAAGCGTCCGGCCGTATCGATCTGAGCAGCCTTGATATGGGCGCCGCCGAGATCCCAGCCGGTGGCGACCGCCTCACCCATACTCGACGCCCAAGCTTGACAAGCCTCGGCGGCATCGAGTCACCTGCGGGTCAGATCGAATGCGGATCGGAAGGCGTGCACCTTGGATCGTTTCGAGATTATTCCCGTCATCGACCTGAGAGGCGGCGGGGTGGTGCATGCGCGCTATGGTCAGCGCGCCGACTACCGGCCCATCCGCTCGATGCTCTGCGAAGGAAGTACGCCCGAGGCCGTGGTCGGCGGGCTGCTGGCGCTTTACCCCTTTCCCACCCTCTACATCGCCGATCTCGATGCCATCGAGGGTACCGGGGACAATGAGCTCGTGCTCCACGATCTCCACCGGCGGTTTCCGGAACTGAAGCTCTGGGTCGATGCAGGCTTTCGCGATCCCGATGCCTGCCTCGACTGGCTGCATCGGGATCTCGGCAATCTCGTCCTCGGTAGCGAGAGTCAAGCCGATTGGGAGGGGCTCAGCCGCCTCATGGCCTCGCCACAGGCCCATCGGATCATCCTCTCCTTCGACTTTGCCGGCGACCACTTCCTCGGTCCGCTTGGAGACCTCGATCCGGCCTTCTGGCCGGCACGGGTCGTCGTCATGACTCTGGCACGCGTCGGCAGTGGCGAGGGGCCTGATCTCATCCGCCTCCGTCAGATCATGGCGCAGAACGGCCGCTGCCGGGCCTATGCCGCCGGCGGGGTGCGCGATGCCGCAGATCTGAGAAGCCTGACCGGCGCCGGGGCCGCTGGCGTCCTGATCGCCTCGGCCCTGCATGACGGGCGGATCGGCCGAAAGGAGCTGGCAGGGCTGGTCGAGCGATAAAAAGAAACGGGAGGGCGTGATCGCGCCCTCCCGAGCGATATCGAAGATCAGGGCGCGAAAGGATGCTTGACCCGGTCCTTCGCGGCCACCGATTCAGCGGCCGTCGGCTTCCCGGCCACGGCGCGCTGGATCGACTCCTTGACGGCCTGGTAGTTGAACTGGTGGATCTTCTTGCCGTCTTCCGCCAGCCAGTGGATGAAGACGCCGACGCAGATGAAGAGATCGTCGGCTTCGTCCTGCGGAATGGTGCCGTCGGCCACGCTGTCGGCCACGGCCTTGGCGACCGCGTGCTGCGCCGGACCGAACATCTGGACGGCCTGCTTGGCACCCTTGATCGTCACCTTGTTGAACAGAATGGTATTCGGCTTGCAGGCCATGTTCGGCGCCAGGACGGCAAGCAGCGAGGTGAAGCCGTCCTTGTTGTTCGTGAGGGCGTTACAAAAGGCATGCTCTGCCGCACTGCCGCGCGGTCCGATGATCAGGTCGATATGGGCAACCTCGTTGCCGTCGCCGACCAGGGACTCGCCGACCATAACCTTATTGATCCTTGCCATGGATATCGCCTCCCAGGCTATCGTTGCACGATGATGATGACCTAGCGCACCGCGAAGTGCGCCGTTGAATAGAGGAAACGGCAGAGGATGATCCGGCCAGGAGCCTGATCCCCCATCTCCCGTTCGGTGCCGCGGCCGGGGCTTCAGCCAAAGTGCCCAAGCCTCCCCTTCCAACACGGCACGGCGCTGGAGGGCAGGAAAATGGTAATCGTAAGCCGCGGGGCCTCGCAAGTACTTGTTTGGCGGGCTGAAGACTACCGGGCAATGTCACAGAGACTGAGGATTTTCAGCCACGGCACTCAGCTCTCTCTGCAGGCTGGCCGCGAAGAGCGTCGCCACCGTCAGGTCGGCACTCGTGCCGGGATTGACCCCCGCCGCCTTCAGCTCGGTATCGAATTTCAGGAGCCGCTTTTCCAAGGCCGGCGACAGCCCATCGCGCATCAGTTGGCGATCGAGATCGCCGGCCTGCCGGCATATCGAGCGTGCGACGGCCAGCCCGAACTTGCGCCGGATATGGCTGTCGGGGAAGCCGCCGAGGAAAGCGAGATAGACGGCGCTTGCGGCCGCCGGCCCCTCGCCCCAGCGGGAAAGCGCAACAGACAGGCGGGCGAGCCCCGTGCGGAATACGTCCCCATAGGCGCTGGCGTATTGGCCCGCGATGCGATCGCGCCGACGGGCCTCCGCCATCGCGGTCAGCAGCGTAACCCGGGGCGGCTGGCGCACATCATGACGCTTGGCCTCCCCGAGCCCACCGGGATTGGCCAGGCTGATGGCGCGGAAGACCGCGGCGGCATCGCCCCGCCCCAGCCGGCCGAGCACCAGCCGCAGGCGCCGGCGGAGATCAGGGCCGCGCCCGCCTTGCGCCGCCGCGGCCAGGGGCGCCGCAAGCAGCAGAATGCCGAGATTGGTGTTGCAGCCCACGGCGCTCCGGCTCCGCCGCACCCCCCGCAGGATCCGCTCGCCAACCGGCAACCTCGGATCCGACAGCGCGCCGGCGCTGGCGAGCGCGCTGGTCTCGAAATCAGCGATGCTCATGCCGTGGCCGGCCGCAAAGACGTGGACATTGCCGGGCTTCAGAGCCTGGAGCTCGGCCCGGCAGGCGGCGAGATAGGCGCTGCGGACCTGGCCGCGGGTCAGGCCCTCAGTGGACGTGGAGCGCGACATCGGCCCGAGCCTCGGCCAGGGATGCCGCCTGCGACAGGAAGTCAGCGACAAGCGCCTCGGCGATGGGCCGACGGGTCACACGCTGCAGGGCCGACCAGGCCGGATTGCTGTTGACCTCCAGCACGAAGAGGCGGCCGCCGGCGCCGCGGATGATATCGACCCCGGCGAAGGCGGCGCCCACGGCCTCGGCGGCGGCAATGGCCATGGCGCTCATCTGCCCGTCGGGCTCGATCGCCTGGCAGTGGGCGCCCTGGGCGGCATTGGTCTTCCAGGTCACGCCCTGGCGCAGCATGGCGGCGACGGCCTTGCCGCCGGCGACGAAGACGCGCCAGTCGCGCCAGCCTTCCCTCGCTTCGCCGATGTAGTGCTGAAGGTAGTACACGCCGGCGACCGTCTCCGCAGGCGGCAGATCGAGCTCGTTTTCGATAAGCGCGAGCCCCCGGCCCTGAGAGCCGAACAGCGGCTTCAGCACCAGAGGCCGGGCGGGCGAGGCTTCGGCCCGCGCGATGGCCTGCGCCGCCTCCCGGGATTCCACGGCCCAGGTCGGGGGCGTAGGAATGCCGCTGCGGTGCAGGAGGAAGCTGGTCATGGATTTGTCGACGCAGCGCTCGATGGCGCGGGCATCGTTGTAGACCAGCAGGCCGGATTCGCGGAGCGCATGCAATACGCCGAGGCGCAGGGTCACCTGCTCGAAGCTGCCGGCCGAAATGGTGCGTACGAAGGCGCCCAGCGGCGGCTCATCCTCGAAACCGGGAAGGCGAAGCCGGGCTCCCTCGGTCGCGGCCGCAAAGCCGGTGCGGCGCAGCGACAGGAAGACGGGCTCCACCCCGGCCTTGGCGAAGGCGGCGCCCAGCTGACGCGAATGCCAGTCCGGGCGATCGATGAAGACGATGCAGCGTGCCGTCGTCATCCGCCGAAGCTGAGGTCCAGCAGCTTCTCGTCCAGGGAGCCGGCATGGAAGGTCCGGCCGCTGTCGAGATGGGTGACATTGACCTGGGCCGGGCTGAACAGCAGGGGGTCGATGTCGTAGAAATTGCCCTTATAGGTCTTGAAGATCTCGGCGAAGGGGCGGCCATGGTCGCGCGAGGCGCTGCTCGGCATGGCCGCGGCGAGCTTCCGGGCTTCCTCCTCGGCGCCTGAGACAAAGAGATGCACCGAGCCGCCGTAGATGATGGCGTCATTAGTGCGACCCATGGCCTCGATGAAGCTGGGCGCGGGCGGCGGCAAAGGCGCGCCACCCAGGCCATCGATCACATGCTCGAGGGGGAATTGCAGATGGTGCAGCTTGTGGAGCGCCACCTCCAGCACCCGCGCGGCGATCTGCACCGTCCCCGCCAGACTGCGAGTTGGGGTCAGGATCAGGGTCAGCCGATCGGGCGCGACACCGCAGGCGGCTGCCGCCTTTTCGACCAGCGGTGGCGGCGGTCGTTTGTCCACTTCCAGCACGAGGCAGGCGCTTTCCGCATTGTCCTTGTAGTGCAGATGCTCGAACAGCGGCTCCTTCAGGGCCAAGGCGCGGCCAGGGCCGGAGCCGAGGGCGAAGAAAGCCTCCTTTCCCTCCCCATGGCTGAGCGACCAGCCGGCGAGCTGGCTGGCGAGGCAGGCGATCACGGGATCCAGCGAGCTGACCTCCACCATCCAGGGCCAGCGGGCGAAGCGTGAATCCGCGGCGATCTTCACCTGGCCGAGGCCGCCCATGCAGATCTCGGCGATCCGGCGGCCGGCCTCGAGGCTGCCAGGGACGTCGATGCCGCCATCGACGATCACGGCGCCGGCCTTGCTATGCTCGACGCCAAGGCGCAGCGCACCGGCGTCGCGAACCAGCTGTTCGACCAGAGGTGCCGCCAGGCGATTCACGCTCGGCCGCATCGTCGCTGTCACCCTGTCCCCTCCACCAGCGAGCCGCCCGCGCCGGCGGCGAGCGCATCCAGAACCCGGCGGCCGCGCGCCAGAACGAGATGCCGCGCGGCCTCCGCATCGGCCGCCGCGGCCATCACGGTACAGACCGGCGCGCCCAGCTCGATGCGTGCACCCGGCGCCGGCCGATCCGCCAGCCACGGGGGATAAGTTATGTTGCGAGGCACCCGGAGCAAGCGGTCGGCATAGACGACGGACATGGCGCTGGCCCGCTTCGGCGGGCGCCAGCCGGATAGCAGCCGGCCCTTGCAGGCCGCGACATGGCGGCCGAAGAGGGCCTGCGGTCCCTCGCCATCGAAGACATCAAGGCTGGCGCCGGGGCGTGGATTGATCTCGAGCAGATGAAAGCCCCCGGCATCATCGAGCATGAGGTCCAGGCTGTTGAGGCCCACCAGCCCGGTTTCCTTCACTAGCGGCGGTAACGCGGCGGTAACGGTCCGGGCTAGCGCCGGCGGCACACCCGCGGGCTGCACGGCGCCCCCGAAGCGGAAGGGATGATCGAGATCGGGCGAGGGCCATTGCTCGCTCCAGCCCAGAAGGAATGCATTCCGTCCATCAGCGAGAAACAGGCAGGAGACCGGCCGCCCCGGCACGCGGCGCTGATAATACTGATCTGCAGCTCTCGACGCCTCCGCCAATGGCCGCACATGGCCGCCACCCGCCCCGCCGATGCCCTTGACCAGCCAGCCCGCCATCTCCGCCGGTGGCTTGGTCCGGACCTCGGGATGAGGCAGACCCTGGCGATCGAGTAGGCCGAAAAAGTTCACCGGATCCTTGATTGCGCGAAGCACTGCCGGCAGGTTGCCCCAGAGATGCCGGCCGCGGGCCAGCCTTTCCAGAAGCTCGGGTTGTGATTCCAGCCCGGAGCCGTAGACGAGTCCGGAGAATTCGTCCTTTGCAGGTGCGAGCTTGCGGGCGGCCTCGATCAGCGCCTCGGCCTCGAAGCCCTGCCTCAGATCGCCGGGCACGGTGACGCTGCGCTCCGCCAGCCGGCGTGTATCCACGTCGCCGAAGAGATCGATGACGGCGGCACGATAGCCCGCCCGCGCCGCGGCCAGCGCTAGGGAGCGGGCCGAGAGCGCGACGATAAGAACGGAATCCGGCTTAGCCGACAATCTGGCGGGCGAGGTCGAAGGCATCGCGGAAATCGAGATAGACGGGCTTGTCGGTCTCGATCATACGCTTCAGCAGGCCGGCCTGGACCTTGTATTTCACGCCGCCGATGGCAAGCGCGCCGGTGCCCAGGGCCCGGCTCCCCGCAATCGCCTTGCCGTCGTCCTGAACGGCGATCCCTTCCAGGCTTGCCGGCGGCACAGCGTTGACATCGGCGGCAACCAGCAGCTTGGGCGCCCGGGCCAGCTGATCCTTGCTCAATACCTGCACGCCAGCGCGTGGCGCGGAGAGCACGATCTCCGCATCGCCGAGTGCTGCGTTGTTGGCCGCCTCGCTGCTGCCATCCGCATGTCCGATCTCAACGCCGAAGCGCTTCTTGGCGGATTCGGCAAGGGCCCTCACGCGCTCGGGTCCGTCATAGCCGACGAGCACGGGATGGGCCTTCTGCAGGGCGGCGATGACCGCCGAAGCGAAGCCGACGACGCCCGTGCCGCCATAGATCACGACCTTACGGCCGGCGAGACCTTTGTGCTGCGCCATGGCCTTCTCGACCTTTGCCACCATGGCCGCGGCGGTGGTGAAGGAGCCGGCGGGGTCGGCAAAGACCGAGATCTCGAAGGGCGGGACCATGGCCTTCTTCGCCGCCGCCAGCATGTCGAGGGCGAGCTCGGCATTCTTGCCGCCGATGAAGGCGCCGGTCGCCTTCACGCCTTTGGGGCCGCGAGAGAAGATCGCATCCTGGATCAGCCCGCCGACCTCCTTGAGTTCGACCCGGGTATAGGGGACGACCACCTCGAAGCCGGCATCGACGGCCATGTTCACGTCGAAGGGACTGACATGGCCAAGGGCGCTCAGCATATGGAGGATGTGCCGGTTTTCCATGAGTGTCTCCCTCAGGGTCAGGCCATCTTGGCCGTCTGCTGGATCTCGCCGCCCCGGTTGCGGCCATGGCTGATGGTGAAGGAGAGGCCGGAGCCGGCAGGCCAGCGCGCCTTGAGGCCGGCCAGGAGCCGCTCCGCCTCCGTGGCAGACCCCAGAAGAGCGAAGCCCGTGGGTCCCCAGGAGCTCTGGCCGACGCCTTCGGCGCCATTGCGCTCCAGCCAGGCGAGGGTTTCCGTCACGCGGGGGCTGAGGAACCGCCCACCCTGCGCCGGGGCGAAATAGTCGCCCATGATGCGCTGCATCTGGGTGATGGCTCCCCCGAAGCCCGCAATATCTCGCTCGGCGAGGGCCGGGAGCGCCCGCATCAGCACCAGGCGGCAGAGATCCGCCGCCTCATGCGCCGGAAACCGCGGCAGGCGGCGAAAGGCCTCGCGCTCCGCCTCGCCATGGAGCCCGGTCGTGTCCTGATCGAAGATCAACAGGATGCGCCAGGTCTCGGGAAAATCGAAGCGGGAGAGGACCGGCGGCGCTTCCTCGCCCGGGCCGCGGCCGCCATCGAGCACGACCCCGCCATCGGTGAAAGTGGCGATGCCGACGCTGGAGCGCGCCCCGCGATCAAGCAGCCGGGCGATGTCGCGCGCATCCAGGTCGAGGGCGAAATAGGTGGCGGCCGCCATTCCGATGGAAAGGGCGAGCTGGGTTCCGGAACCGAGCCCCACATGAGGAGGGATCGAGCTCTCCACAGAGAGGCTGAGGCGCTCGTCGAGCCCATAATGCTCGATCACGGTGGCGAGATACTTCCGCGCCCGGGTGGCGTCATGACCGCTCACCTGAAGCTCGGGGGCGGCGCTCAAGCTGACCCGGGTCAGAGGCGCCTCGAGAGCGACGCCGAGGCCGCCGAAACGCCGCCCGAGGCCGCCATTGAGATCGACGAAACCGAAGTGAAGCCGCGCCGGAACGCAGACGCTGACCCGCTCGGCACGCATCATGGAATGCGCCGGCTCCAGATGCTCAGCTTGGTTGCTTGACCCAGAGCGAGCGCCTATCATTTGGCGATAAACGGATATCCCCCGAAGTCTGTCAAGCACCATCGCTTAGTTTGGGTCGCAACCGCTGAAGCGAGGAAAATCCATGGCCGACAAGGAACGAGTCTACACCGATGCGGAGGTGGAAGAGCGGCTGAAACGCGAGCTGCCGCACTGGTTTCTCGAAAAGGGTTGGATCCGGCGCAAGTACAAGACCCATAGCTGGAAGGGCACCCTGATGGTGGTCAACACCGTCGGCCATCTCGCGGAGGCCGCCTGGCACCATCCCGACATCACCGCCTCTTATGCCTGGGTCGAGGTTCGCCTCCAGAACCACGCTGCCAAGGGCATCACGGACAAGGATTTCACCCTGGCGAAGAAGATCGAGGATGTGATTGCCTGGCAGCCGGCCAAGGAGGGCGGACCGCTGGAGGGAACGCCCAACGGCGATCAACGCTTCGCCTATATCAAATACGATTCCTGATACCCAGCGATGGGCGAGCCTCGCGAGACGGAGCTCAGGCGTGACGTGGCCTGCCCCTTTTGCGGCCTCGCCTGCGATGACCTGGAGATCGAGGTAGCGCCCCGGCACCTCCGCTTGAGGAAGGGCGCTTGCCCCATCAGCCGGGCGCAGTTCGAGTGTGAGCTGCCTGCGGATGCCCGGCCCCAGATCGCCGGCCGGGAAAGCGAGCGCGATGCGGCCATC
>DATBBO010000719.1:0-9388 GCA_036270995.1 Dongiaceae bacterium
CAACGGCGCGGCCCAACTCCATGCGGTCTCCTGCCTGCCGGCGGTCACCGGCGCCTGGCGGGAGAAGGGCGGCGGCGCGCTCTACAGCAATGGCGGCCTCTACCGGATCGACAAGACCCTGATCGAAGGCCTCGATGCCCTTGATGAGCGGACGCGCATGGGCCGCCTGCTGCTCAGGACCGGGCTGCGGAAGCTGCCGCGCTCCCTCGACCAGTCGCGCATGGGCCCGGTGCTCACCGGCGACAAGCGCGATCTCGGAGACGGGCCGCCGGTGACCGCGCTCCTGATCCAGAACACCAACCCGGCGGTGGTCTGCCCGGAATCGAACAAGGTCCGCCAGGGTCTCGCCCGCGAGGATCTCTTCACCTGCGTCCACGAGCAGTTCATGACCGATACCGCCAAGATGGCGGATATCGTCCTGCCGGCGACGACCTTCCTGGAGCATGATGATCTCTATGTCGCCGGCGGTCACACCTATCTCCAGATCGCCCGCAAGGTGGTCGAGCCCTATGCCGAGGCGCGGCCCAATCATTTTGTGATCTGCGAGCTGGCGAAGCGTCTCGGCGCCCGCCATCGCGGCTTCGAGATGAGCGAGATGGAGATGATCGAGGAGACGCTGAGCCTCTCCGGCAAGCCCTCGACCGCCGCCTTCGACCAGGGCCGCTGGCTCGATTGCGCGCCCTCCTTCGAGGATGCGCATTTTCTCTCGGGCTTCGGCCATCCGGACGGCAAGTTCCGCTTCAAGCCCGACTGGAAAGCGGTCGGCGTCGATCACGCGAAGATGCCGGTCCTGCCCGACCATGCGACGCTGATCGAGGAAGCCGATGCGGAGCATCCCTTCCGCATGGTGGCGGCGCCGGCGCGTTCCTTCCTCAATACGACCTTCACCGAAACGCCGGGCTCCCAGGCGCGGGAGAGCCGGCCGAGCGTGATGATCCATCCCGAGGATGCCAACAGGCTCTCCATCGCCGAAGGCGAGCGCCTTCGCATCGGCAACAGGCGCGGCTCCATCGTCATCCATGCCCGCCTCTTCGACGGGCTCCAGCCCGGCGTGGTGGTCGTGGAGAGCGTCTGGCCTAACAGTGCCTTCGAGGAGGGCATCGGGGTCAATGCACTGACCAGCGCCGATGCCGGCCCGCCGAAGGGCGGCGCCGTTTTTCACGACACGGCCGTCTGGATCCGGAAGGCGTGACCGTCAATTTCGGCGCGGTCCTCCGCCGGAAGCCGCACATCATCGTTCTGGGCAACGAGAAGGGTGGCTCCGGCAAATCGACCACGGCCATGCATCTGATCGTCGCCCTGCTGCGCTCGGGCATGAGCGTCGGAAGCATCGATCTCGATGCCCGGCAGGGGACGCTGACCCGATATGTGGAGAACCGCCGGGCGAGTGCCATGGAGCTGCCGCTGCCGGTCTCGCGCCATGTTCCGATTCAGGCGAGCCGGGTGGATTCCGCCCTTGCCGCCGCAGAAGAGGACCGCGGGCGCTTCGGCGATGCCCTGGCCGAGTTCAAGGATTGCGACTTCATTGTCATCGATACGCCGGGCAGCGACACGGGCCTCTCTCGCATCGGCCATGCTCATGCCGATACGCTGGTGACGCCGCTCAACGACAGCTTCCTCGATCTCGATCTCCTGGCCCGCCTCGACCGCGAGGGCCAGAAGA
This sequence comes from Dongiaceae bacterium, assembly GCA_036270995.1. GTDB lineage: Bacteria > Pseudomonadota > Alphaproteobacteria > Dongiales > Dongiaceae > DASXQK01. The sequence continues at coordinate 1,664 of DATBBO010000719.1, forward strand.
TTCTGGGCCCCAGCGTCTATGCCGAGGCGGTCTGGGAGCAGCGCAAGCGCCGGGCGCTGACGGGCGAGCGGGCGGCCATCGACTGGATCGTGATGCGGAACCGCCTCTCCAGCCTGGACGCGCGCAACAAGCGGGATATCGGCCGCCTGCTGGAGCAGCTCTCCCGGCGCATCGGCTTCCGCCTCGCCCCCGGCTTTTCCGAGCGCGTGGTCTTCCGCGAGCTCTTCCCGCGCGGTCTCACGCTGCTGGACTTGAACCTGGGGACCGGCGGCCCGGCGCTGAAGATGTCCCATGTCGCCGCGCGCCAGGAGGTGCGGGCCCTGCTGCAGGCGATCGGGATCGAATCGCCGGGCTAGCAGCTTCCGCAGGTACCTGCGACCAAGCGGCGTGCTACTCTAAGGGGTAGGGAATGGGGAAGGGGGCATACCGCGATGAGGGCCTGCAGAGCAACTCGCCTTGAAGTCGCCTTTGCGTTTCTTTCTCTTGCGGTTTGTCTTTTTTCTTCCTCCTCCGCCTGGGCTCGAATGTGGAAGCCTTCGGCGAAGGTCGTCGCGCAGGACTATGCCCAGATCATCGATGATCGCGGCAATGGCGACATCATCATCGTCTGGTGGCTGGTGCCGCAGATGTTCGCCGCGAAGGCAGCGCAGGAAATCATGAGCAAGAACGTGATCTTCGGCGTGTTGAAAGCGCATGTATCTTCCGATGTCACCTTCTCGTTTGCCGAAATCGATCATCTGGATGTGGAGCGGCCGGACGGGACCCGGTTGACTCCGTTGTCCGACGATCAAATACCGCCAGCCCTGGCTGGGACCCTCGCCGCCATTGAAGCGGGATTGCGTCAGGCTCTCGGCGCCATGGGGCGAGGCATTCGCTGGTTCGTGTTCGACGGTACGAACCTCGATTCGTGCGCGAAGGGAGATCTATCCGTCCTCTTCGCCGGCGAGGTCTATACCTACGAGACCCCAATCCCGGGCTGTCCCTAGCGAAGCCCACTGGCCAAGCGGCCCTCGCCGTATTACCTCTGATGCCATGGGAGAGAAGCTGCCCGAGAAGGCCCCCTCCGCAGGGCAGGTGGATGCCTTCCTCAAGAAGCTGGCCGCCATGCCTGCGGTACGGCCCGCGGGGCCCCGGGGCCGTCTGATCTTCGCCCTGGACGCGACTGCCAGCCGCCAGCCGACATGGGATCAAGCCTGCATGATCCAGGCCCAGATGTTCCAGGCGGTGGGCCAGATGGGCGGGCTGGACGTGCAGCTCGTCTATTACCGCGGCTTCCACGAATTCGAGGCCTTTCCCTGGCTCGACAATGCGGCGGCGCTGACCCAGCGGATGACCGGGGTCTTCTGCCTGGGCGGCCATACCCAGATCGCCAGGGTCCTGAAGCACGCCATCGCCGAAACGAAGGCCAAGCGCGTCAATGCCCTGGTCTTCGTCGGCGATTGCATGGAAGAGCCGGCCGACAATCTCTGCCACATGGCAGGCCAGCTCGGCGTCCTGGGTCTCCCGATCTTCCTGTTCCACGAGGGCCGCGAGCCGCTCGCCGCCGCGACCTTCCAGCAACTCGCCCGGCTTTCCAGCGGCGCCTATTGCCCCTTCGATGCCGGCAGCGCCCATCAGCTGACCGAGCTGCTGCGCGCGGTGGCGGTCTATGCCGCCGGCGGGCTCAAGGCACTCCAGGACTACAGCCGGAACGCGGGGGGCAAGACGCTGCTCCTGACCCGCCAGCTCGGCGCAAAATAGGGTCATGCCGGCCTATTTCGCCCTCGGCTTCATCGCCCTGGTGGCCGTTCTCTATGCGCTGCGCGGCCTCAGCCGTGTCGACCCGGCGGCGCTGGCGACGGTGCTGCGTTACGTGGCGATCGCGCTCGGCGTGGTCGGCCTCGGCCTCCTCCTCGTAGGCGGCAGGATCGGGCTGGTTCTGATGGCGGCGAGCCTCGGCTATCCCCTGTGGCGGCGCTGGCAGGCGCGGCGCCAGATGGCCGGCATCGGCCAGCGCCAGGGGCAGACCTCCGGCATCGACACCGCCTATCTCTCGGTCAGCCTCGACCATGAGACGGGCACCGTGGATGGCCAGGTTAGGCAGGGACGCTACAAGGGCCGGCGCCTCGGGGAACTTTCCCAGGCCGATCTCGTTTTGCTGCTCGACGAAGTCCGGCGCGAGGACCCCGAGGCGGTGGCGGTGCTCGAGGCCTATCTCGATCGGATTCATGGGCCCAGCTGGCGCAGCGCCGGCGGGTCAAGCGGGCGCGCCGATCAGCCCGCCGGGAAGGGCGGCATGGCGCGGGAGGAGGCGCTGGCTATGCTCGGCCTCTCCAATGGCGCCAGCGAGGCCGAGATCCGCGAGGCCCACCGGCGTCTGATGCTGAAGCTCCATCCGGACCACGGCGGTTCGGACTATCTGGCGGCAAGGCTGAACGAGGCGCGCGACGTGCTGCTGGGTCACTGACCCCCAGCGGCAGGGCCGGAAGGCATTAAACGGCAGCGGGGCGCCCGCGGTTGTCAAGCCCGGTTCCCCTATGGCAGAAAGTCCCCCTCGCAACGACGGACCCCCCGTATGACAATCCAGCCTGTACGCAAAGCCATCTTCCCGGTGGGCGGGCTCGGTGCCCGCTTCCTGCCGGCGACCAAGGCCATGCCCAAGGAAATGCTGCCGATCGTCGATCGGCCGCTGATTCAATATGCGGTCGAGGAGGCCAAAGCGGCGGGCATCGAGCAGTTCATCTTCGTCACCGGCCGCGGCAAGACGGCGATCGAGGACCATTTCGACCATTCCTATGAGCTGGCCGCCACTTTGGCGGAGCGGGGCCGCACCCGGGACCTGGCGCTGCTTGCCGATCTCCTGCTCCCGCCGGGCCAGGTCGCCTATCTGCGCCAGCAGAATCCGAGCGGGCTCGGCCATGCGGTCTGGTGCGCGCGCCATCTCGCCGCGGGCGAGCCGGTCGCCGTGCTGCTTGCCGACGACATGGTCATGGCGGCCACCCCTTGCCTCAAGCAGATGGTGGCGGAGTACAACCGCGTCGGCGGCAATCTGGTGGCGGTGATGGACGTGCCCCGGGAGCACACCAACCGCTATGGCGTGCTGGCGACCGGCCGCGAGGAGGGCCGCCTGGTCGAGGTCCGCGGCCTGGTGGAGAAGCCAAAGCCCGAGGAGGCACCTTCCACACTCTCGGTCATCGGCCGCTACATCCTGCAGCCCCAGGTCTTCGACCTGATCGCCGACCAGGCGCCGGGCGCGGGCGGTGAGGTGCAATTGACCGATGCGCTCGCCCGCATGATTGGGCATGGCCCCTTCCACGGCTATCGCTTCGAGGGCCGGCGCTTCGACTGCGGCGACAAAGCCGGATTCATCGAAGCCACCATCGCCTATGCCCTGAAGCATGAGGTGATCGGTGGCAAGGTTCGCGACATCCTGCGCGATTTCACCAAGCACATCGACTAGCGAAGAAATAGCGAAGAGGAACCCTGCCTATGCGGATCGCCGTCATCGGCACCGGCTATGTCGGACTCGTCTCCGGCGCCTGCTTTTCGGAGTTCGGCGTGGATGTCGTCTGCGCCGACAAGGATGCCGCCAAGATCGACGCCCTGCGCGCCGGGCGCATGCCCATCTTCGAGCCCGGCCTCGACAAGCTGGTGGAGAACAACGTCAAGGACGGCCGCCTCTCCTTCTCGACCGACGTCCGCCAGGCGGTGGCCGGGGCCGACGCGGTCTTCATCGCGGTGGGTACGCCGTCCCGCCGGGGCGATGGCCATGCCGATCTTTCCTATGTCTATGCCGCCGCCAAGGAGATCGCCGAGGCGGTCGATCGCCCGACCGTGGTCGTCACGAAATCGACGGTGCCGGTGGGAACGGGGCGCGAGGTCGCCCGCATCCTGCGCGAGACCCGGCCATCGGGCGAGTTCGACGTCGCCTCCAATCCCGAGTTCCTGCGCGAGGGCTCGGCCATCGGCGATTTCATGCGCCCGGACCGGGTCGTCATCGGCGCCGATTCCGAGCGCGCGCGCGAGCTCATGCGCCGGCTCTATCGGCCGCTCTATCTGCTGGAAACCCCGATCATCTTCACCAGCATCGAGACGGCGGAGCTGATCAAATACGCCGCCAATACCTTCCTCGCCACCAAGATCACCTTCATCAACGAGGTCGCCGATCTGTGCGAGAAGGTGGGTGCCAATGTGAACGACGTGGCGCGGGGCATCGGCCTCGACGGGCGCATCGGGCGCAAGTTCCTCCATGCCGGTCCGGGCTATGGCGGCTCCTGCTTCCCCAAGGATACGCTGGCCCTCGTGAAGACGGCGCAGGACCACGGCGCGCCGCTGAAGATCGTCGAGACCGTGGTGGCGGTGAACGACGCCCGCAAGCTCGCCATGGCGGACCGGGTGCTCGCAGCGCTGGGCGGCTCGGGCAAGGACAAGACGGTGGCGGCACTCGGCCTCACCTTCAAGCCGAACACCGACGACATGCGCGACAGCCCCAGCCTCGCCATCCTTCCCGCCCTGCAGAAGGCGGGGGCCACCATCCGCGCTTTCGATCCCGAGGGCATGGCCGAGGCCAAGAAGCTGATGCCCGATCTCACCTATTGCCGGGACGCCTATGACTGCATGAGCGGAGCCGATGCGGTGGCGATCATCACCGAATGGAACGAGTTCAGGAATCTCGACCTCATCCGAATGAAGCAGCTCTTGCGCCAGCCGGCGGTGGTCGACCTCAGGAACGTCTATAATCCTGCCGAGATGGCGGAGGCCGGCTTCCGCTACACCAGCATCGGCCGGCCCTAGGGCGGAGATCCGGGAGGCGGCAGAGATGGCGAAGGACAAGCATCGCTTCCACGAGACCGCGGTGCGCGAGTACGACATCCGCGGGATCGTGGGCAAGACACTCTCGGCCGAGGATGCCTATGCGGTGGGGCGCGGCTTCGGGACCATGGTCAAGGAGGCCGGCGGCAGTCGCGCCGCTGTCGGCTATGACGGGCGGCTCAGCTCGCCGGCTCTCGAGGCGGCGGTGGTGGAGGGCCTCAGCGATTGCGGTCTTGCTGTCGTGCGGGTCGGGCGCGGGCCGACGCCGATGCTCTATTTCGCCGTTCGCGCGCTCGGTCTCGACGGCGGCGTCATGGTGACCGGCTCGCACAACCCGGCGGACTACAACGGCTTCAAGATGATGCTGGGCAAGGGCGCCTTCTACGGCGCCTCGATCCGCCGCATCGCCGAGATTTCCGGCCAGGGCGCATATGCTGGCGGCCCGAAAGGGAAGATCGAGGACCGGCGGCAGCTCGAAGCCTATGTCGCGCGTCTCGCCGAGGATTATCGCGGCCAGCGGGATTTGACCGTGGTCTGGGACGCCGGCAATGGGGCGGCGGGCGAAGCCATGGCGCTGCTGGCCGGGAAGCTTCCGGGGCGCCACTTCCTGCTCTACGAGAAGATCGACGGCAGCTTTCCCAATCACCACCCCGATCCCACGGTGCCGGAGAACCTGGAGGATCTCCAGGCCCGCGTCCTTGCGGAGAAGGCGGATCTGGGAATCGCCTTCGACGGCGATGGCGACCGGATCGGCGTGGTCGACGGGAAGGGCCGCATCCTCTGGGGCGACCAGCTCATGGTGCTCTTCGCCCGGGAGGTGCTGGCGGAGCATCCGGGCGCCACGGTCATCGCCGATGTCAAGGCGAGCCAGGTGCTGTTCGACGAGATCAAGCGTGCCGGCGGGGCGCCTCTCATGTGGCGCACGGGCCATTCGGTGATCAAGGCCAAGATGGCCGAGACCAGCGCGCCGCTGGCTGGCGAGATGAGCGGTCATATCTTCTTCGCCGATCGCTATTTCGGCTTCGACGATGCGCTCTATGCCGCGGTCCGGATCCTCGGGATCGTGAGCCGTGCGAAGAAGAGCCTGGCCGAGATGCGCGACGGCCTGCCCCAGGTGATGAATACGCCGGAGCTGCGCTTTCCCTGCAGTGAGGAGCGGAAGTTCGTCGTGGTGAGGGAGGCGACCGAGCGGCTGCGCCTGGCCCGAGCCGACATGGCCGATATCGATGGCGTCAGAGTCCGCACGCCCGATGGGTGGTGGCTGCTGCGCGCGTCCAATACGCAGGATGTGCTGGTGGCACGCTGCGAATCCTCAACGGCCGAGGGGCTCGAGCGGCTGAAGGCCGCGGTCGTGGCCGAACTCACCGCCAGCGGCGTCGCGCCGCCGAAGTTCTGAACAGGCTCGCCTGGGTTACGGCCCAAAGTTACTGCGACGTCTCGGCCACCGCCATATTGGTGGGAATCACCATGCAGGAGAGCTTGCGAGCCTTGAGCGCCCGGCAGGCCTGGGCCGCCTCGGCTTGGGCGAAGCCGATGAGGCGGGCGCGGTAGAGCTTGCCATTGGCCCCGCGGCTCTCGTCGACGGCGATCCGCGTCTGGGGGCTCCCGGCCGGCAACTTCGCACGCGCCCTGAGGGCGGCCTTGCGGGCCGAGGCATAGCGGTTATAGGCGCCGACCTGGATACCCCAGGTCCGCGTCCCGGTTGCGAGCGAGCCATTCGCCTCGCCAGCGCCGGTCGTATCGGCGGCGCCGGGCTTCAGCGCCGGAAGGACGGCAAGCTTCGAGGGTGCCGGCAGGGTGGTGGGTTGCTGCGCAGGTGCCGCCGGAGGCTGCAGAACCTGGAGCTCGATGACGGGGGCCGCAGGCGCCGTCGAGGGGGCTGTATAGCCGACGGTCGGCGCCGTCGCGGTCGAGGCCACGACCGTAGCAGCGGCCTTTGGGGCCGGCGCCGGGGTCGGCGGCAAGGCGGCCTGCATGGCATTGGTGGTCGGCGAGGTCGAGCCGTCCTCCAGGGAATCGTCCTCTGCGCCGCCATCGCCCTCGGCATCGCCGGGCTTTAGGCTGGGCAGGGCCGCGGCGCTGGCCAGGAGCAGGGCATTGTTCGAGCCGGCCGGCGTGGCGCTGCCGAAGCCCTGGTCCAGGAGGGCCCACATCTCGGCATCCCGGAGCGTCGGCGAACGACCGCCCAGGACGACGCCGACGATGTGCCGGCCGTTGCGTGTGGCCGAGGCAGCAAGGTTATAGCCCGACGCGTTGATGTATCCGGTCTTGAGGCCATCGGCGCCTGGATAGCTCAGCATGAAGCGGTTGTGGGTCAGATAAACCCGGCCGCGGAAGGTGAAGCGGGTGTCGGCGAACAGCGGGTAATACTGGGGAAAATCGCGATAGAGCGCGATCGCCAGGCGTGCGAGGTCGCGCGCCGTGGTGTGCTGCTCGAAATTGGGTAGGCCGTTGGGGTTGCGGAAAAGGGTGCGGGTCATGCCCAGCGCCTGGGCCTTGGCGTTCATCCGCTGGGCGAAGCCGTCGACGCTGCTCCCCAGCGCCTCGCCCATGACCATGGCGGCATCATTGGCGGATTTGATGATCATGCCGCGGACGGCCTGGGCGACGGTGATCGTCTGGCCGGGATAGAGCCCGAGCTTGGTCGGCGGCTGGCTGGCCGCAAGTGCGGAGACGGGCATCGCCTCATCGAAGGTGATTTTGCCCTTCTGCAGCGCCTCGAAGGTCAGATAGAGGGTCATCATCTTGGTCAACGAGGCCGGATAGGTGGGCATGTCCGCATTCGACTGGGACAGGACCTGGCCGCTGGCGGCATCGACGACGATGGATGCGCTGATGGGGATGGCGGCGAAACTGGGGGATAATGGGGACAATAGGGCGAGAACCAGCCCAAGGCAGGTCAGACTCCATGTCCAAACTGCGGGAATCCCCCTG
>DATBBO010000720.1:0-5960 GCA_036270995.1 Dongiaceae bacterium
CGCCGAGAGGATGTTGCGGCCATGCTGGAGGAAGACATAGCCGTCATAGGTCACCTTGATGCCGTCGCGATGGCGCGTGACCAGCCGCGTCCCCGTCGCCTCCTCGAGCTCCTGGATCGCCTCGGTGATGGCCGAGGGCGATATGCCCACGGCCGAGGCGGCGGCGACGATCTTGCCGGCCTCGGCGGCGGCGACGAAATAGCGGATCTGGCGGATGTTGAAGCTCATTGCCTCAGCTCTCCCGTGACGGCGCGCCTTCCCTGAGATCTCGGCTTTTCCGAAATCCTATTTCAAAAGATCGCCCTTTACAAATATCGGGCGCCTTCGGCAAATCGGGGCGACGAGCGGCGGGCGCATTCTGCCTCCGGCCGCGAGGGGAAGCTCGGCGTCGGCCGGGCCATCGACGCAGAAAGCCCGGAGAAGGCTCCGGGATCGGGGAAGGCAAAAAGGGAGCGCAACGATGAAACTGTCGTCAAAGCTGGCAGCCGTCGCGGCTGCCGTCGTCTCCGTGAGTGCCGTGGCGGCCGCCGCCGAATGGTATCCCTACAAGATCGAGGCCTGGGATTCCTTCGACATGGCGAGCCCGCGCCATCTGGTGGATTACACGCCCCTCGACAAGGCGGCGCAGAAGTGGAAGCTCTGCGTCTCCTTCCCCCATATGAAGGACGACTACTGGCTGGCGGTCGACTACGGCGTCATCGCCGAGGCGAAGCGCCTGGGCGTGGCCGAGCAGGTGCTGGAGGCCGGCGGCTATACCGAGCTCAACAAGCAGATCAGCCAGATCGAGAACTGCGTCGCGGGCGGGGCCCAGGCCGTGATCATCGGCGCCATCTCCCTCGACGGGCTGAACAACCTGGTCGGCCAGATCGCCGACAAGAAAATCCCGGTGATCGACGTCATCAACGGCATCTCCTCGCCCAAGATCAGCGCCAGGTCGCTGGTCTCCTTCGGCGAGATGGGCGCCAAGGCCGGCGAATATCTGGTGAAGCTCTATCCCAAGGGCGGCGGCAAGACGGCCAAGGTCGCCTGGTTCCCGGGCCCGGCCGGCGCGGGCTGGGTCGAGGCCGGCAATCAGGGCTTCGCCGCCGCCGTGAAGCAGGGCAACATCACCGTGGTCGACACGAAATACGGCGACACGGGCAAGGAGGCCCAGCTCGCCTTGCTCGAGGATACGCTGACCGCCCATCCCGATATCGACTACATCGTCGGCACGGCGGTGACCGCAGAGGCGGCCGAGCAGCTGCTGCGCGACCGCGGGCTCGAGGACAAGGTGAAGATCATCGCCTACTACTTCACGCCCGGCGTCTATGAGGGGATCAAGCGCGGCCGCATCCTGGCGGCGCCGACGGATTCGGCGGTGATCCAGGGGCGCGTGGCGGTCGACCAGGCGGTCCGCATCCTGGAAGGCAAGGACTTCCTGAAGCATGTCGGCCCGCAGCTCTACGTCATCGATTCCGGCAATGTCGGCAGCTTCGACCGGGATTCCTCCCTGGCCCCGGCCGATTTCAAGCCGGAATTCAATGTCGATGACGGGGTCGGCTGACGGAAGCGCGTAAGCCTGTGCCGGAACCGGTGGCCGGGACCCTTCCCGGTGGCGTCCCCAAGGACGCCGCCGGGGGCGGGGCGGGCGGCCTGCTCCTCAAGACCGAGGGGCTGTCGAAGCACTATCCCGGCGTCGATGCCCTGGTGGATGTCGATTTCGATCTCCGCGCCGGCGAGGTCCATGCCCTGTTCGGCGAGAACGGGGCCGGCAAGTCGACCCTCATCTCCATCCTCGCCGGGGCCAACCAGCCGAGCCGGGGGCGGGTGCTCTTCGCGGGCCAGCCCATCGCCTTCGCCGATGTCGGCGAGGCGCGGGCCCGCGGCATCGCGGCGGTGTTCCAGGAGTTCTCCCTGGTGCCTCAGCTCAGCATCGCCGAGAACCTGTTCCTGGGGGACGAGCCGACCCGCAAGGGCCTTATTGACCGCAAGGCCGAGCTGAAGCTAGCCCGCGCCCTGCTGGAGCGTCTCGGCTTCGCGCTCGAGGCCGATATGCCGGTGCAATATCTCTCGCGGGCCGAGCAGCAGATGGTGGAGATCGCCAAGGCTTTCCGCGGCGATCTCTCGGTTCTGATCCTGGACGAGCCTACCGCCTCGCTCACCGAGCGAGAAACGGAGAGCCTCTTCGCCCTCATCGCCCAGGCCAAGGCCCGGGGCGTGGGCATCATCTATATCACCCACCGGGTGGTGGAGCTCCGCCGCATCGCCGATCGCGTAACCGTGCTGCGCGACGGCCGCAAGGTGGGCGAGCTCGCGGCCGCGGCGGCGGATGAGGCGAGGCTCATCCAGATGATGTCCGGGCGGCCCATCTCCCAGGTCTTCCCGAAGGTGAACTACGCCCCCGGCGAGACGCTGCTGCGGGTCGAGCGCCTGACCACCCGCGGAGGCATGGTGCGCGATGTCAGCATCGAGGTGCGCGCGGGGGAGATCATCGGCATCGCCGGCCTCGTCGGCTGCGGCAAGTCCGAGCTGGTGCGCGCCTGCTACGGACTGGTGCCGGTGGCCAAGGGGAAGATCGTCTTCCGCGGCCAGGAGGTGACCGGTTCGCCACCGCGGCGGATGCTCGACCGGGGCTTCGGCTATCTGCCGCCGGACCGCCATGGCGAAGGCCTGGTCTCGATGCGCAGCGTCAAGGAGAACATGTCACTTCCCGCGCTGCATTTGCCGCAGTTCTCCGGCAGCGTCTTCCTGAAGCGCGGCCGCGAGAGCCGGCGGGTCGCGGAGCTGGCCCGCCAGCTCCAGCTGCAACCCTTCGACATCCAGCGCGAGGTGGGCACCTTCTCCGGCGGCAACCAGCAGAAGGTGCTGATCGCCAAGATGCTGACCCGGGAGGTGAAGCTCTTCGTCTTCGACGAGCCGACCGTGGGGGTCGACGTCTCGACCCGGGTCGCCATCTACCGCCTGATCGCCGATCTCTGCGAGGCAGGCGCAGGCGTTCTGGTGGTATCCTCCGACCTGCCGGAGATTCTGCATCTCTGCAATCGGGCCTATGTGATGTTCCGCGGCCATGTGCAGGTGGAGCTGCAGGGTGCCGAGATCACCGAGGACCGGGTGCTGTCCCATTTCTTCGAGCGGGCCGCATGAGTGGGGAACAGGCCGTGAGTGGCGAACAGGCGATCGCGCGCCAGGCCGAGAGACGTCACCGGCGACTGCTCCGCCTGCTGCTCAATATCGGCGTGCTGCCGGTCCTGCTGCTGATCGCGATCGTCCTGTTCTCGCTGATGTCCGGCAACTTCCTCAGCTTCTCAAACATCGTCAACATCCTGCGCCAGACGAGCTATCTCACCATTGTGGCACTGGGCCAGATGATCGTGATGCTGACCGCCGGATTCGATCTCTCCGTGGGCTCGACGGTCGCGGTGACCTCGGTCACCAGCGCGCTCGCCATGGCCGGCGTCGCCTCCGGCCATCCCGACGCGCCCTGGCTCGCGATTGCCGCGGGTGCGCTGGTCGGCTTCGGCTGCGGCCTCGCCATGGGCGTGATCAACGGCCTCGGCGTCGCGCTTCTCAGCGTCTCGCCCTTCATCATGACCCTCGGCATGGCCTCGGTCGGCTTCTGCGCCGCGCTCTACCTGACTGCGGGCATGCCGGTCCGCGGCATCCCGGACGAGTTCGCCGATTATTTCGACAGCACCGGCTTCTTCGGGATCAAGGTGCCGATCTGGTTCGCCTTCGCGCTCGCCATCGCCGTCTATCTCTTGCTGAACTGGACCCGGCTCGGCCGGCATTTCTATGCCGTCGGCGGCAATCTGAAGGCCGCCATGCTCTCTGGCGTGCATACGCGCTTCACGCTCATCATGGCCTATGCGATCTGCGCGGCGCTCACCAGCGTCGCCGGGCTTCTGCTGACGGCGCGGATGGAGACGGGCGAGGCCAATGTGGGGGCCAGCATGCCGCTGGAATCCATCGCGGCCTGCGTCATCGCCGGGGTGTCGCTGCGCGGCGGCACGGGCAATGTGCCCTATGTCGTCCTCGGCGCGATCTTCTTCGGCGTCATCGAGAACGGCATGAACGTCTCTGGCGTCAGCTCCTATCTGCAGATTGGCGTGACCGGCGCGATCCTGATATTCGCCGCCGTGGCCGACGAGTTCCGCCGGCGGCTGATCGGCAAGACGATGAGCTGAGCTGAACCTGGACTTGCGCGACCCCGACCTCTCCCGGGTGCGCGCCTTGCAAGGGAGATCGATCCATGGCCTTGGCGATAAACTGCGACATGGGCGAGAGCTTCGGCCTCTACCATCTGGGCGATGACGACGCCATCATGCCCTATATCTCGGCGGCCAATGTCGCCTGCGGCTTCCACGCCTCCGACTTCAATCACATGCGCAAGACCGTGCAGAGCGCCAAGAAGTTCGGGGTCAAGGTGGGCGCCCATCCCTCGCTTCCGGATCTCCAGGGCTTCGGCCGGCGCGAGATGAAGATGAGCCGCGAGGAGCTGACCAATTGCATCATCTATCAGGTCGGCGCCCTCAAGGGCTTCCTCAAGGCGGAGGGAATGCCCCTCAACCACATCAAGCCCCATGGCGCGCTCTACGGCATGGCGGCGCGCATGGAGCATGTCGCCCATGCCGTCTGCGACGCCGCCGATGTCTTCGACGTGCCGCTGATGGGCATGATCAACACGCTGCACGAGAAGATCTATGGCGAGCGGGGCCGGCGGATGATCGCGGAGTTCTATGCCGATCTCGACTACGGCGATGACGGCGCGCTGATCATCACCCGGGTCCACGACGCCAAGGATCCGGCCGCGGCCGCGGCGCGGAGCCTGCGCGCGGTCGAGGAGCACAAGGTGCTGAGCATCGGCGGCCGGGATCTGCCGGTCCGCGCCGATACGATCTGCGTCCATTCGGATACGCCCAACGCCCTCGACATCGCCGCGGCGGTGCGCGACGCGGTGAAGCCTTATCTCGCCGCGTGAAGTTGATCGAAGGGGCGCTTCTTTTTATCGTCACCCCGGCGAAATCCCCGGATCAAGTCCGGGGAGGGGTCCAGGGCAACAGGCGTGCCCTTGCAACCCTGGATCCCGGCTTTCGCCGGGATGACGAAACAGGCCAATAGGGGGAGTAGCAGAGAGCCATGGCCATCAAACAGATCCTGTCGCCGCTGCCCGGGACCTTCTATCGCCGGCCGGCGCCGGATCAGCCCGCCTACAAGGCCGAAGGCGATCAGGTCGCCATCGGCGATGTCGTCGGCCTGGTCGAGGTGATGAAGACCTTCAACGAGGTGAAGGCGACGGCGGCCGGCCGGGTCGTGAAGTTCCTCGTCGAGAACGAGGATGCGGTGATGGCCGGCCAGCCGCTGCTCGATCTCGAGGGCTAGCTCGAATTTCATGGCCATCCGGAAGCTGCTCATCGCCAATCGCGGCGAGATCGCGGTCAGGATCATCCGCGCAGCGGCCGAGCTCGGCATCCGCACGGTGCAGGTCTATAGCAAGGCCGATGCGGAGTCCCTCGCGGTGAAGCTCGCGGATGAAGCCGTCGCGATCGGCCCGCCCCAGGCGGCCAAATCCTATCTCAACATCCCGGCGCTGATGGAGGCGGCGCGAAGCTCTGGCGCCGATGCCGTCCATCCCGGCTATGGCTTCCTCGCCGAGAACGCGGAATTCGCCGATGCCGTGGCGGCGGCCGGCCTCGTCTTCGTGGGTCCCGACGGGGCGACGATCCGGCTGATGGGCGACAAGGTCGCGGCCCGCCAGGCCGCCGCCGCGGCGGGCGTGCCGGTGGTGCCGGGCAGCGACGGACGGGTCGAGGATCTGGCGGCGGCGCGCGCGGTCATCGCCCGGACGGGCTTTCCCGTCATGATTAAGGCCGCGGCCGGCGACGGGGGGCGCGGCATCCGGATCGCGGCCGGGGAAGAGGAGTTCGAGCGCTTCGGTCCCCAGGCGCGGGCGGAGGCGCTCGCCGCCTTCGGCGATGGCGGGC
>DATBBO010000721.1:0-23722 GCA_036270995.1 Dongiaceae bacterium
AGTGCAAGTAGCACCCACGGCATGGCCGAGGCTCTCAGACTGCCGCACCGGTGCGCTGCAGTCTGAGAGCCTCGGCCATGCCGTGGGTGCTACTTGCACTCGGGGTTCGTGCGGCTGACGGGACCCAGGGCCAGGAACTGGTCTTCCGGCGTGCCCAGTGTCTGGTTCACCTCGGGGATGACCTTCACCACCTTGTTGTAGAGATTGCCGTCCGGCCCCTGCGCAACCTCGGTCAGGAAGATGTCGGCGATGGCCTGGCGGTTCTTGTCCAGCTTCACCTGACCGGTCGGCGTGTCGAGGGTCTCGCTCGCGAGCGCCGCACGGAAGGCCTTCTGTCCGTCGGAGAGATCGCCATGGACATCGTCGAGAGCGTGGATCATCGCCTCCGCCTCGACGTAGTAGCCATGGGCGAAGAGGGAGGGCGAGGGGAACCCGTCCGGATAGGCCTTCTTATAGGCGGCGACGAAGGCCTTCCATTTCGGATTGTCCCAATTGTCGGCGATGGGGCCGGCCGAGGGCGTGCCGATGAGATAGGTCTTGGTCTTGCCCTTGGAGCCGAGCACCGTCTGGTCGACGGTGATCGAGCCGCCGATCATCGGCTTGTTGCCGCCGGCCTGGTCGTACTGGCTGAGGAAATTCACCGCATCGGCACCGCCGAGGGCCACATAGACCGCGTCGATGTCGTCGGGAATCGAGGCGACGATGCTGGAGAAGTCCTTGTTGCCGATGGGCACCCAGAACTTGTTGACCACATGGCCGCCGGCCTTGCAGTAGCCGAGCATGAAGCCCAGCACCTGGGTATAGGGGAAGGAATAGTCCTCCGCGACGGTGACGATCTTCTTGTAGCCTTTGGTGTTGTAGGCGTAGTCGCCGAGACCCGCCTGCCACTGGGCGCCGTCGGTGGTAAAGCGGTAGAAGTTCGGCGCCGGGTCGCGCAGCGTCGTGTCCTGGGCCGCCGAGGTGCCGTTGATGAAGGTGACCTGGGGCTGGGTCTTGGCATAGTTCTTCACCGCCAGGCCCTCATCGCCGGAAAGCGGGCCGATCAGAATCTGCACGCCGTCCTGCTCCACCAGCTTGCGGGCGGCGGCGACCGCGCTGTCGGGCGAGGCGTCGGAGGAGCCCTTGATGACCTCGAGCTTCTTGCCGCCCGCCATGTAGTCGTGTTCCTTGAAGGCCAGATCCGCGCCGCGCATGCTGTCCTGCCCCAGCACCGTGAAGGCGCCTTCCAGGGTCGCCAGCACGCCCACCTTGATCGTGTTGTCGTCCGCACGGGCCGCTGCGCCCAAGGCGAGCATCCCCGCAGCGCTGAGTGCGAGCAGGGTCCGTCTCGATAAGCCGTTCATGGGTATCCTCCCTCCCTCGATGGCCGGGGCATTGTTCGGGCCCCCGGGTCTACCCTTGCTTCTGCCGCCAGCCGGCGGCGGAACCGCCCGATCTCGCCCAGCCTCTCGCCCGCTCCCAGAGGCCCAGGAGCCCGTCGGGCGAGATCAGCACGATGATCAGGAAAGTCAGGCCGATGAGCGTGTTGAAGCGCTCCGGATCGATCAGGTCGATGGCGAAGTTGCGCAGCAGCACGAAGAGCGCCGCGCCGATGAAGGGGCCGATGGGGTGGCGCAAGCCCCCCAGCACGGCGATCACCAGGATGTTGATCACCGGGCCGATATCGATGGTTCCCGGCGAGACGCGGCCGTTGAGCCAGACATAGAGGATGCCGCCCAAAGAGGCGAGGATCCCGGCGAAGCCATGGGCCACGACCCGGTGGAGGTTGACGTTGAAGCCCAGCGCGTTCATGCGGCGCGCATTGTCGCGGATCGCCTGCAGCGAGATGCCGAAGGTCGAGCGCGAGACATAGAGCACGGCGCCGTAGCTCAGCGCCGCGACGGCGAGGCTCAGATAGTAGAAGGGGAGCGGATCGCGCCAGGAGACGCCGAAGAGCACCGGCGGCTGGAGGCCGGCGAAGCCGCTATGGCCGTTGAAGATGGCGTAGTTCTGGCGCGTGAAATAGAAGAAGGCGACGCCGATGGCCAGCGTGATCATGATCGTATAGATCCCGCCGGTGCGCACCGAGATGATGCCGATCAGCACCGCGAAGATCGTGCCGATGGCGATCGCGGCGGGAATCGTCGCCCACCAGGGCCAGCCGAGGCCGAGGTTGTAACTGTTGGTGCCGATGACCGCGATCATGTAGCCGGCGCAGCCGGCGACGGTCATCTGGGAGAGGGAGACCATCCCACCATAGCCCGCCAGGAACATGAGGGAGAGCGCGATCACGCCGAGGAAGAGGATCTGCGCGCCGATCTGCACCGTCCAGAAGGGGCTCGCCGCCAGCGGATAGATCACGAGCAGCGCCGCCACGACGAAGTGGCGCGGCTTGAGGCCGAGGCGCGGGGCAAGCGACGGAGCGGCGCTGCCGGCGAGCGCGGTCATGCCGGCCGTCCCAAGATACCCTGGGGACGGATCGCCAGCACCGCCACCATGATGAGGAAGGTAAAGACCACGCCATAGGTGGGCGAATATGCGAGGCCGAGCTGCTCGGCGAGGCCGATCAGCAGGGCGCCGATGGCGGCTCCCGTGACGCTGCCCATACCGCCGACGATGACTACGACCAGGGAGGCGAGGAGATAGCGCACATCCTCGCCCGGCGCGATGGAGAGCGCCGTGCCGCCGACGACGCCGGCGAAGCCCGCGAGCCCGGCGCCAAGCGCGAAGGTGATGGCGAAGACGCGCTGGGTGTTGACGCCCGAGGCCGAGAGCATGGCCCGGTCGTCGACCCCTGCGCGGATCATCATCCCGATACGGGTCCGGTTGAGGAACAGCCAGAGCGCGATGCCGATGACGATGGAGGTGCCGAGCAGCGCCAGGCGATAGATCGGATAGGCGCGCACCAGCGGCAGGCGGATTGCGCCGTAGAGCCAGTCGGGCGGATCGAACTGATAGGTCTTGCCGCCCCAGACCGCCAGCATCAGATCGGCCAGCAGGATGGAGATGCCGATGGTGACCAGGGTCTGGCGCAGCTCCTGGCCCACCATGTGCCGGAAGATGCCGATCTGCAGGAGGAGCCCGGCGACGGACATGGAGAGGAATCCGGCTGCGACGCCCAGAAACCAGGAGCCGGTCGCATCCGCGGTGTCGTAGCCGATATAGGCGCCCAGGAGATAGAGCGAGCCATGGGCGAGATTGACGTTGCGCATCAGCCCGAAAACGAGGGTGAAGCCGCTGGCAACCAGGAAATAGAGGGCGGCGAGCGTGAGCCCATTCATGATGGTGAGCAGGAAGAGCCGCATCGCTCGCCGCCTGTTCCCCTTTCTCCTTCCCCCGCGCGGCGCCTCAGACGGCGATGCGCGAGCGCTGCGCCGTCCCCTCCGGCGCGCGGTGGAAGCTGCCATCCTTCATGACCGCGAGAATGCGCTTGCGGTCCTGGAGGATGCGGATATTGGCCAGGGGATCGCCGTCCACCAGCAGGAGATCGGCGAGATAGCCGGGCTTCACCTGCCCCAGCTCGCCGGGCCGGCCCATGATCGCCCCGCCATGCTTGGTCGCGGCCAGCAGGGTCTCCATCGGCGACATGCCGACCATGTCGACGAAATATTCGAGGTCCTTGGCATTGTTGCCATGGGGCGTCCAGGCAAAGCCGTAGTCCCCGCCCGGCAGCACGCGGATTCCGCGCCGGTGCATCTTGCGCATGGTCTCGACCGCGATCTCGAGCTCGCGGGCATATTGGATGCCGAGCGGCGAATCCGGCTTGATGCCCCAGGGCCCGGCATTGCGCGAGGTATTGACCAGCCAGCCGAGGCCGGGGGCGACGAAGAACCTGTCCTTGTTGGCCTCCAGCATGTCGAGGGCTTCCTCATCGGCATAGGAGGCGTGGTAGATGATCTCGACGCCGTGGCGGATGCACATCTTGACCGAATCCGCCGAGCGGGCATGGGCGCAGAGACGCAGGCCTCGGCGCTTCGCCTCGGTGACCGCCATGATGACTTCCTCGTCGCTCATGGGCGTCTCCTGGGCGGCGCAGTCGGTCATGTCCTCGCCCGAGAGGTTCAGCTTGATCAGGTCGACCCCGTATTTGATGAACATGCGCACCGCTTTGCGCATCTCCTCCGGGCCGGTGACGATCCAGCCGAAGGACATCTCGCGCGCGTCGACATGGGGTGGATTTGTGTCGCCGAGCCCGCCGAGAGTCCCGATCTCCTGGCTGTTGGCGAGATAGCGCGGGCCCGGGATCTGGCCGCTGTTGATGGCGTTGCGGACCACGACGTCGAGGCGCGGCTTTGCTGCGGCGGCGCCCACGCAGGAGGTCCATCCCATGTCGAGATAGATCTTGGCGTTGGTCGCGGTGAGCAGCGTGTGCTCCTCCGGCGGCATGCGGAAGATCGCGTCCAGCGACCCGGCATTGTTCCAGGAGAAGTGGGTATGGGCCTCCGTCATGCCCGGCATCAGCGTCGCGCCGGCGCCGTCGATGACCGTGTGGCCGTTGGCGGGCACGGTGCGGCTGCCCCGGCCCACATGCTTGATTCGGTTGCCCTGGACCAGCACCTCGCCCAGATAGGGGTGCTCGCCCGAGCCCTCGAAAATCCGGACATTGGTGAAGAGGATGTTTGCCATGGTGCCCTCCTAGCGGTGTTCAATCGGTGGGGTCGCCGCGCTCACGCACGGCCGGCATAGAACTCCTTCAGCGCAGCTGTCGATTCCACGGGCCGCTCCAGCATGGTCCAGTGGCCGCAGCGCGGCAGGATGACGAGGCGCGCGCCGGGAATGCGCTCGGCCATGGCCCGCGCGCCCGAGGGGGTGCCGACGGCATCCTCATCGCCCGTCAGAAGAAGCGTCGGGCAGGCGATGTGCTGGATCTCGGCGGCTTCTGCCGCGGCCAGGGCCTCGCAGCTGCGGGCATAGCCTTCGGGATCCTGGCGCATCACCAGCTCGCGCACCAGGGCCGCGGCGACGGGCTGGTTGTTGCGGGTATCGGTGGAAGTGGCGGCCTGGAGAATCTGGCCGGCGATCTCCGCCATGCCCTCGCTGCGCGCCTTCTTCGCCCGATCCTTCAAGCCCTGGCGGGTGGCCTCGGGCGGAGCCAGAAGAGGCCCCAGCAAGGCGAGGCTGCGGACCAGCTTCGGCTCGCTGAGCGCCAGATGCTGGGCGACGATGCTGCCGAGGGAATGGCCGATGACATGGGCGCGCTCGAGCCCGAGGGATCGCACGACCCGCGCCATGGCCTCGGCGAAGAGCGGCACCGAAAGCCCGTCGCGGGCGGGGCTGCGCCCCGAGCCGGGGAGATCCGGCCGCACCATGCGATAGCGGCCGGACAGCGCCAGGCAGAGAGGCGTGTAGAAATTCGAGGTCGCGCCCAGGCCATGGATGCAGAGGATGGCGTCGCCCTGGCGCGCATCCCCGGGGCCATCGACCTCCACCGCCATGCGATCGATGACCTGGCTCGTCATGCCGCCTCGCCGAAAGCGGCGACCGGGTTCTCCAGCAAGCCGATGCCGGCGATCTCGATGCGCACCACATCACCAGGCCGGACGTATTTCGGCTGGTTGAAGCCAATGCCCTCCAAGGCTCGGCCGTCCGGAGACAGGCGGCCAGGGGCGCGACGGTTCTGATGGCGGTATGTGGCGATCCGCATCCACCCTCCCTATGAGCCAATGTTGCACCATTGACCCTTTTGGTATATATATTTTGGCAGCCGCTTCCTGGCTTGTCAACGCGGGCAGGACTGGGAGATCAGGTCCAATGGTTCAGGATTGGTGCTCATGAGCGCGTTCAAGACGGCCGAAGACATGGCAGGAGATATCGCCCGCAAGATCGAGAAGGGCGAGTGGCCAGGCGGCTATCGCCTGCCCCCGGAACGCGAGCTGGCGGCCACTTATGGCTTGGCCCGCAACACCGTCCGGCGCGCCCTGGACCAGCTCGACGACCGGGTGGTGCGGCTGGTCGGGCGGGGAACCTATGTCAAGGGCCGCGCCGCCAGCCCGGGTCCGCAGTTCCTCGGCCGGCTCAAGGAAGCAAGCCCGGCCGATGTGATGGAGGTCCGGCTCATCATCGAGCCCCACGCCGCCTCCCTTGCCGCCATCCGGGCCAGCGCCGAGGACTTGGCCGCGATCGAGGAGGCGCTGCGCAAGAGCCTCGCCGCCAAGGGCACCGCCGAGTTCGAGCATTGGGACGCGGCCTTGCATCTCGCCATATTCCGGGCGGCCAAGAACGCCTTGCTGGTGGACTATTGCGAGGCGATCAATGCCGCCCGCAACCAGCCCCATTGGTACCGGCTGAAGCAGCACAGCATGACCGAGGAGCGGCGCCGGCGCTATGACAGCGACCACAGTGCCATCGTGGCCGCCCTGCTCCAGCGCGACGCCGAGGCGGCCCGGCGCCTCCAGCACGCCCATCTCGCCCGGGTGCGCGACAACCTGATGTCGCTGTCTTAAGACCCCTCTCCCCGAACTGGGGCGAGGGAGCAGACTTGGCGGCTCCCGCCTACTGCGTGATCGGATAGCTGTGCTTCAGCATCCGCTCCTTGAGCCAGGAGCGGGCCAGCGCCGGGATGCTGTCCGGGACATAGCCCCGGGCGCGGTGCGAGGCGCCGATCTCGAACAGCAGATGCACCTGGCGGAACAGGTCGCGATAGGCCTGGCGCAGCGGCATGTCGGGATCCCAGATATGGATCGCTTCGCTCCCGCCGCCATTGAACTCGATCGCGGTGAAGCCGCGGCCGGCGCGCAGCTCGGCAACGGAGGAGAAGCGCACATCGAAGCGCCCGAAATGGAAGCCCGGGATGGTTCGGGCGAGCCAATCCACCCGCTCCGTGAGCGCCGGGGTGATGAGGTCGTGCCCGTCGCGGAAGGCCGCCCCCTTGCAGTGATTGCCGGCGAAGACGAGACGCACGCGCTCGCCCCGGGCAGGCACCCAGCCGAGGCGCGCCGCATGGCGCCCGAGATAGAGATGCGGCGCGCGACCGGCACGGGCATCCTCGAGAATGAGCTTCTTCAGGGTCGAGCTGCCGTCGCCCACGACCTGCGGGAATAGCTTGAGGGTCATGGAGAAGATCTGTCCGGTTCGCTCGGCCGGGCGGCGGACGTAGAAGATGCCTGCCTCACCGTCGCAATCGACCAGAAACTGCAGCAGCACCCGGGCGCCCGAGGGGAAGCCCGCCAGATAGGTTCGGACCTCCTCGGCGTTGTGGACGACCTGCACGCCGGCGCCATGACAGCCGATATCGGGCTTGGCCACCAGGGGGAAGGCGAGGCCCGCCTCCTCCGCCAGGTGGAGCAGCTCGGCCACATCCTCGGCCAAGCGCGCCGCCCCGCCGCGCTCCAGGCTGACATACGGCGCCAGCCATTTGCGGCCTTCGGGGCTCATGGATTCGAACAGCCCGATCTTCGATTCGCCGCAGAGCCCGCCATATTCCATCAGGGGATTGGCGATGCTGGGCAAGGTGATGCTGCGATAGCGCAGCGCCTGCCAGGCCCAGTAGGCGGCGACCGGGGCATAGAACAGGGCGGCAGGCCAGAACTCGAAAGGCGAGGCGACGCGCTGGGGCGAAGCGAGGCCGGCATGCCTCAGTGTTTCGGCGATATCGCTCATTCAGATGTGGGCCCGCAGTAGTAGAGACGACTCGGCAGCATAGCGAATCAGGCTGACAAATACCTGAATCGGCAGGGCTGCGTCCCCGAGATTGTGTCCTTTCGCCGGCTGGAAACGCAAAATCTTGCGCGGCGAGGCAGAGAGGCCACGATTCACTTAGCGGAAATCGCTCCCGATTGCGAGCTGGACCAAAGTGGGGGAACGCCGCCGGACCGGTCGCGGTTCCGGCTTGCCGCCGCGTCCGATCCGACCCATCTTCATCTCGTCGGGCATGGTGAGGAAGGGGAAGATCCGACATGGCCGCCAAATCCATCGATTCCGAAACCCGCAAGGTCGACCGCGTGATTGCGGGCCAGCCTACGAGTGACGGCGCCGGGGTCAGGCTGACGCGGCTGATCGGCACGCAAGCGCTTCCCGATCTCGACCCGTTCCTGATGCTGGACGCCTTCGGCTCCGACGATCCGAAGGCCTATATCGCCGGATTCCCGGATCATCCCCATCGAGGCTTCGAGACCGTCACCTACATGCTCGCCGGACGCCTGCGCCATCGCGACAACAAGGGCAACAGCGGGCTGCTGGAGGCAGGCTCGGTGCAATGGATGACGGCCGGTCGCGGCATCGTCCATTCGGAGATGCCCGAGCAGGAGAAGGGCTTGATGGCGGGCTTCCAGCTCTGGATCAATCTGCCGGCAGCCGAGAAGATGACTACACCTCGCTATCAGGATATTGCCCCCGGCCGGATTCCCGTCGTCTCCGCCCCGGGCGGGGTGCAGGTCAAGGTCATCGCCGGCGCCTTCGATGGCACCGCCGGCCCCGTCGCGCCGGCCTCGACGGCGCCGCTGTTCCTGGATGCGGCATTGCCGGCGGGCGCGGACTTCCTGGCGGCTCTACCGCCGGAGCATAGCGCCTTCACCTATGTCTATGAGGGTAGCGCCGAGATCGGTCCCGAAGGCCAAGCGACGGCCCTGGCACCCGGAAGGCTCGGCGTGCTTGGCCCGGGCGCGCGCTTCCGCGCCCGCGGTGGCGACCATCCCTCGCATGTTCTGCTGATCGCGGGTCGTCCGCTCAACGAGCCTGTCGCGAAATACGGCCCCTTCGTGATGAACACAAAGGCCGAGCTCTATCGGGCCTTCGCCGATTACGAGGCCGGCCGCCTGTAACCGAAACCGCGCCCCGTTGACGGCCGCGCTATCCGCGGCGGAAACTTGCGGCCCCTTTGGTGTCCGCTCATGTCCCCGCCGGTCAACCCCGTCTTCAGCGACGACAAGCTGCCCGCCCGCGCCGATGCGGTCGTCATCGGCGGCGGCATCATTGGCTGCGCCGCCGCTTACTTCCTCGCGCGCCGGGGCATCTCCGTCGCCCTCATCGAGAAGGGACGCATCGCCGGCGAGCAGTCGAGCCGCAACTGGGGCTGGTGTCGCCAGCAGGGCCGCGACAAGGCCGAGATTCCGCTGATCAAGGAGAGCCTCGCCATCTGGGGCCGGCTCCAATCGGAGATCGGGGCCGATCCGGGCTTCCGCCGCGAGGGCATTGTCTATCTAACCCGTGATCCGGCCGAGCTTGCCGGCTGGGAGCGCTGGATGGGCCATGCGCGCGAGCATCAGATCGGGAGCCGCCTGCTGAGCGCGGCGGAGGCCCAGGCCATGACGCCGGACTGCCGCGAGAGGTGGATCGGCGGGCTCCACACCCCGAGCGACGGACGCGCCGAGCCGGCTATGGCCGCACCCGCCATTGCCGAAGCCGCGCGCAATGCCGGCGCCAGTTTGCATCAGGGCTGCGCCGCGCGGGGGCTGGAGACCGAGGCCGGCAAGGTCGCCATGGTGGTGACCGAGCAGGGCGCCATCCGCACCAAGGCGGTGCTGCTGGCAGGAGGCGCCTGGAGCTCGATCTTCTGCCGCCGCCACGGGATCGATCTGCCGCAGCTGACGGTGCGGGCCTCTGTGATGCGCACGGCGCCGGCGGCCGCCGTCACCGAAGGCGCCATGGGCACGCCGGGCTTCTCCATCCGCAGGCGCCTCGACGGCGGCTACAGCCTGGCGATGGGCGGGGGTGTGGGCTTCGAGGTCACCCCCGACAGCTTCCGCTATCTGCGCGCCTTCTGGCCCATCTTCCGGATGGAGCATCGCAATCTGAGGCTTCACTTCGGTCGCGCCTTCTTCGAGGCCCTGGCTCGGCCGAAGCATTGGGCGCTCGATCGGGTGAGCCCCTTCGAGACCATGCGCGTGCTGGACCCGGCGCCCGATATGGCGGTGCTGGCCAAGGCCCTCGCCAATCTGAGGGCCGCCTTTCCGTCGCTTGCCGGCGTCACCATGGCGGAGAGCTGGGCCGGGATGATCGACACCACGCCGGATGCGGTGCCGGTGATATCGGCTGTGGAATCCCTGCCGGGCTTCCATATCGCCACCGGCTTCAGCGGCCACGGTTTCGGCATCGGTCCCGGCGCCGGACGGCTCGCCGCCGATCTGGTCTCCGGCGCGACCCCGATCGTCAACCCCCATCCCTTCCGCTACGCGCGGATGATCGATGGCACCAAGCTGATGCCCGACGCAGGCCTCTAGGCTAGCTCCCCTTCCAGACCGGCTCGCGTTTCTCGGCGAAGGCGCGGGCACCTTCCTTCTGGTCTTCGCTCCCGTAGAGGATCTCGACGGTGCGAAAGCGGCGCTCGCGCGTGCCGCGAAGCGCCGCCTCGAAGGACAGCGTCTGGCTCTCGCGCACCACTTCCTTGATGGCGGCGAAGACCAGCGGCGGTCCGCCCGCCAGCAGCGCCGCCAGCTCGCGCGCCCGGGGAAGCAGTTGGCCGGCCGGAAGAATCTCGTTCACCAGGCCGCGCTGACGGGCCTCTTCAGCCTCCATCCAGCGGCCGGTGAGGAGCAGGTCCATGGCGACGTGATAGGGGATGCGCCGCGGCAGCCTTATGGTCGCCGCATCGGCCAGCGTACCGGCCTTGATCTCCGGCAGCGCGAAACGCGCATGCTCGGCGGCCAGGATCATGTCGGCGGAAAGCGCCCATTCGAAACCGCCGCCGACCGCCATGCCGTTGACCGCGGCGATGATGGGCTTGTTGAGATTGGGCAGCTCCTGGATGCCGCCGAAGCCGCCGACGCCGTTATCCACATCCGGGGACTCGCCGGCCGCCGCGGCCTTCAGGTCCCAGCCGGCGCAGAAGAATCTCTCGCCGGCCCCGGTGATGATGGCGACCCGAAGCTCCGGATCGTCGCGAAATTTCACGAAGGCCTCGCCCATGACGCGGCTGGTGGGCGCGTCGATGGCGTTGGCCTTGGGACGGTCGAGCACCACCTCGAGGATGGGCCCGTTGCGGGTGACGTGAAGAGGTCCTTCGCTCAAGTCGTGGCTCCTGATCGGGGTAAGACGAGCCCGGACGGGCGGCGCATCCTAGGGACAAACGAGAGGCTTTGCCATGGCGCCGGACGTGCCCCCGACCTATGCTCCGCGCCGCCGAATTGAGGGGAATGCCCATGACCGTCGCGCCGCTCATCGTTCATCGCGAAATCGTCCGCCCGGGCTATACCGACTACAACCAGCATCTCGCGGACGGCTATTACCTCGTCATCTTCAGCGATGCGACGACGGGGCTGATGGATCACATCGGCCTCGGGCCGGCGGAGCGGGAGGTGACGGGCCACACTCTCTTCACTCTCGAGTTGCATGCCAATTACCTCAAAGAGGTGAAGGTCGGCACCGAGGTCAGCGTCGGCTGCCAGATCCTGGGCTACGACCAGAAGCGCCTCCACCTGTTCCACAGCATGTATGCCGGCGATTCCACCGAGCCCGTCGCGACGACGGAGCAGATGCAGTCCAACTACGACATGAAGACCCAGCGCACCGCTCCCTTCCTGCCGGAGGTCATGGCGAAGATCGAGGCGATCGCGCGCCGGCAGGCGGGCATGCCGCGGCCGAGTCAGGTCGGGCGCATCATCGCCTTGCCGCCGAAGAAGAGCTGACGGCGCGGCGGGTGACGCCGGCGCGGAGCGCGGAGCTCGTCCTCGTCACGCCGACGGGCGACCTTCTCGGGCGGCTGCCCCCGGTCGCGGTCGAAACGCCCTGGTGGCAGGATGTCGAGCCGGTCGTCCGCGCCATTCGCGCGCGCGATGGCATCGCGATCACGGTGCTGCGCCTGCTGGATGCCGAGCATGACCGGCCGCCCGGCGGACGCGTGACCTATCTCGCCGAGACCGCCGATCCGGTCGCGCTTCTGCCCTGGTCCGGTGCGCTCGACGAGCAGCCGCTGCGTCAGGCCTATGCCAAGCCCGGCGGGCCGGCGGCCGATCTCGCCTGGGCTGAGTCCGTCATCGCCGGACTTTCTCCGGCGCGGACGGGGCCCGCGGTTCAGATCCGGACCTGGAATCTCTCCAGCCTCTGGCGCGTTCCTGTTCCGAGCCAGACCCTGTGGCTGAAGGTGGTACCGGCCTTCTTTGCCCATGAGGGAGCGCTGCTGGAACGCCTCGCCGGTGAGCGCGTGCCGCGACTGCTGGGCCGGGACGGCGGCCGGATGCTGCTGGCGGAGATTGCCGGCGCGGATCTCTATGAGGCCACGCTGCCGCAATGCCTGGAGATGGTGAACATCCTGGTAGGGCTGCAGCGCTGTTGGATGGGCCGCGCCGCGGAGCTCGACGCAATCGGGCTTCCCGACTGGCGCGGGCCCACGCTCACCCCCGCCATTGCCGATGTCGTAACGCGGACGGCGGAGGAGCTACCGGCGGGTGTTCATGCGAAGTTGGAGCGTTTTCTCCGCGAGCTGCCAGCCCGCTTCGCCGCGCTTTCAGCCTGCGGTCTCGGCGATGGCCTCGTTCATGGCGATTTCCATCCCGGCAATTTCCGCGGCCATGGGAGCGACATCACCCTGCTCGACTGGGGCGATAGCGGGATCGGCCATCCTTTGCTGGATCAGGCGGCCTTCCTGGACCGTGTGCCGGAAGCGGCCCGCGAAACGGTCCGGTCCCATTGGCTGGGACTCTGGCGCGCTGCGGTCCCGGGCTCAGACCCCGCGCGCGCCGCGGCACTCCTGGCTCCCATCGCCGCCGCCCGCCAGGCCGTCATCTATCGCCGCTTCCTCGACCATATCGAGCCGGCGGAGCGTCCCTATCACCGGCACGACCCGGCCGAGTGGCTCGGCCGGGTCGCGGCCCTCGAGGATGAGGCATCTCTGTGAGGGAACCGGCCGGCATCCTGGCTTGACATATATAAAGACATCTTTATATTTCTAACTATGCAAGCTCAGAGGCTGGCCTTCGATTCCCTCCTTGATGCGTTGCGCGCCGCCGGCGAACCGACCCGGCTCAGGCTGATAGCCCTGTTGCGCGATGGCGAGCTGACGGTGGGCGAGATCGCCGAGGCGCTGAACCAGAGCCAACCGCGCGTCTCCCGCCATTTGAAGCTGCTGGCCGATGCCGGGCTGATCGAGCGCATGCCGGAAGGGACCTGGGTGTTCTACCGCTTGGCCCATGGCGGGGGCGCCGGGCGGTTCCTCGAGACCCTCTTCGCGTTGCTGCCGGCGGCCGAAGGACGGCTGGAAGGCGACCGGCTGCGCCTGGAGGTCATCCGCGGCCGACGTGCCAAGCAGGCGGCCGACTATTTCCGCGCCAATGCGCGGCGGTGGGACAGGCTGGGCGCTCTCCATATTGACGAGACCGAGATCGAGCGCGTGCTGCTGGAGGTCCTGGGCAAGGCCGAGATCCACGATCTGCTCGACATCGGCACCGGCACTGGCCGCGTGCTGACCCTGGTGGGGCCGCGGGTCGGCCGCGGCGTGGGCGTCGACAATTCCTCCGCGATGCTCGCCATCGCGCGGGCGAAGCTCGCCGAGGCAGGCCTGCGCAACTGCCATGTGCGCCACGGCGAGATGTACGATCTTCCCTGGCCGGCGCAATCCTTCGACGCCGTCACGATCCATCATGTGCTGCACTTCGCCGAGCGGCCGGCCGCCGTGGTCGCCGAGGCCGCGCGGGTGCTGCGGCCCGGCGGGCGGCTGGTCATCGTTGATTTCGCGCCCCACGGGCTGGAGATTCTGCGCATCGATCATGCTCATCGGCGCCTCGGCTTCGCCGAGCGCGAGGTGCTCGACTGGCTGGAGGAGGCTGGCCTCGAGCCGGGCCGCGTGCGCCATCTCCGCGGCAAGGCGCTGACCGTCGCCATCTGGGATGCGCAGCGCCCGGCTTCGGGGCTGAAGCGCCTCGCCCGCAGCCTCGAAGACCGATCCTCGGCACCATCAGGGAGCCTCGCATGATCCTCGAGCCGCCGCGCCTCGGCGTGACGCATCCGGACGTCGTCGTCTCCTTCGAGTTCTTCCCGCCGAAAACGCCGGAGGCGGGCGAGCAACTCTGGCAGGCCTTGAAGCGGCTGGAGCCGCTCGAGCCCCGCTTCGTCTCCTGCACCTACGGCGCCGGCGGCACGACCCGGGCCGCGACCTGGGACACCGTACTTCGGATGCGCCGCGAGACACGGGTTGCCCCGGCGGCCCATCTCACCTGCGTCGGCGCAACGCGGGAGGAGATCGAGGCGCTGGCCGCCGATTACTGGGGCCAGGGCATCCGCCATATCGTGGCGCTCCGCGGCGATCCGCCGGCTGGCACCGACAGCTATCAGGCCTATCCCGGCGGCATTCGCTGCGCGGCGGACCTGGTGGCCTGCCTGAAGCGCGTCGCCGATTTCGAGGTCAGCGTCGCCGCCTTTCCCGAGACCCATCCCGAGGCGCTCTCGCCCGAGGCCGACCTCGACAATCTGAAGCGCAAGTTCGATGCCGGTGCGACCCGCGCCATCTCCCAGTTCTTCTTCGACGTCCCGGTCTTCCTGAGATTCGTGGAGAAGGCGCGCAAGGCGGGGATCGAGGGCGAGATCGTGCCGGGAATCCTGCCGGTCGCCAATTTCGCTCAGATGGTGAACTTCGCGAAGCGCTGCGGTACCTCAGTGCCGGGCTGGCTCGCGGGCCTCTTCGAAGGGCTCGACAACGATCCCTCGACGCGCGAGCTGGTGGCGGCGACGGTCGCAGCGGGGCAATGCACCTCGCTCGCCGCCTATGGCGTGAAGGAGTTCCATTTCTATACGCTGAACCGGCCGCATCTGACCCTCGCGGTCTGCCGGCTTCTGGGGTTGAAGCCGCGGGTGCCGGCGGCCGAGCAGATCGCTCCCGCGGTCGCGACGGCCTAAGCCTACCCTTTCGGAAGTGCCGCCAGCACGGCGGCGAGAAGCACATCGACCGGCGCTGCCGAATCGAGAGGCAGGACCGGGCATTTCTGCGCCGCGAGCCAGCGCTCATGCTGTGCCAGGCTGCGTCGCTCCGGGCCTGCCTCGTCATAGGAGGATGCCCAATCGAGGAACTCGGCGCTGATCCGCGCCATGTCCCCGCCGGGCACGATGCGCGGACCGAAGTCGGCCGCTTCGCGTCGCCTGAGCCGCGCCATCCTGAGATCATGGTCGAGGCGCAGGAAGACGATCAGCTCATAGAGCGGCTCCAGTGCCGCACCCCATTCGATGGGTGAGCCCGACAGAACCCAGTCCCGCTCGGCCTCAAGCTTCGGCAGCAGCAATGCGATCCGCTCCTCCGGCGAGCGCATCGTCGTATAGGGCGGATCCGTCGCCACCCAGTAGTAGGTATCGGTATCCTCATGCGCGCAGCCGAGCTTGGCGGCAAGCGCCCGGCCGAGGGTCGTGGTGCCGGAGCCCGCAGCTCCGGTGATGAGGATACGAGTCACGCGCCGACTATAGACAATTCGTGAGATGCCGGTGACAGAGGCCATCGACGAGGCCAATATGGGCGGAACGACCGCATCATATTGACGACATCCATGCTGATCGAACGGGCCGATTTCGCGGCCCTGGACATCCTCGCCGTCCATCGCCAGAGCTGCTGGGAGCGCCAGCGGGACTATGTCGCGGCCTGCTCACCGCTCCACCAGCGGGTCTATGGCACGAAGCCCTTGCCGAACCGGCTGGAGCAATTCGCCGAGGCACCTCTGATCGACAAGGAAATGCTACGCGAGAGCCAGCGCCTCCACCCGCCCTTTGGCGATTATCTCACCGCCGCGCCGGAGCGTATCGCGCGCATCCATCGCACCTCCGGTACGACCGGGACGGCGATGAATCTGGCGCTCTCGGCCGAGGATGCCCGCGAAACCGCGCTGGTCGGCGCCCGGGCCCAGGCGGCGAGTGGACTCGGCCCCGGCCATCGGGTCGTCCATTGCCTCAACTACCGGCTCTGGATGGGGGGCTATTCCGATCATGCGACGCTCGAGGCGACGGGTGCGGCCGTCATTCCTTATGGCGTCGGCGAGACCCAGGGGCTGATCCGCGCCATCCGCGAGCTCGGGATCACCGCCATCTCCTGCACACCCTCCTATCCCGCGGTGCTGGAGCGCGTGATCGCCGAGCATTTCCCCGGGCTTCGGCCGCGCGATCTTGGTTTGAAGCTCGGCCTCTTCGGCGGCGAGGCCGGTCTGGACGACCCCGATTTCCGCCGCCGGCTGGAGACCACATGGGGCTTCGCCGCGCGCAACGCGAATTACGGGGTCACCGACGTGTTCTGCAATTTCGCCGGCCAGAGCGAACTCGACAGCGATCTGCATTTCATGGCGCTGGACGTGCTGCACCCCGAGCTGATCGATCCGGCGAGCGGCGCGGTCCGCCCCTGGCGCGAGGGCGAGCGCGGCGAGCTGGTGCTGACGCATCTCAGCCGCGAATGTCAGCCCCTGGTGCGCTTCCGGACCGGCGATATCATCCTCTTGACCGGCACCGGGCCGGCGCGCTGCGGGCGAAGCGCGCCGCGCTTCCGCGTCGTCGGCCGCAGCGACGACATGGTGGTGGTGCGCGGGATCAACGTCTTTCCGGCCCAGATCGCTGCGGTCATCAACCAGCATGAGGCGTTCTCCGGTGAGTATCGCATCCTGCTCGAGGGCGGTGGGCCCTATGACCTGCTTCCCGTCGAGGTCGAGCGTGCCGAGGTTGCGCCCGCTGGCGAGGCGATGGCGGAGATGCTTGCCGGCGCCATCAAGCGCGATCTCGGCGTGAGCGCGCGGATCGCGCTTCGTCCCTTCGGCTCTCTGCCGCGCACGGAAGGAAAGACGCGACGAGTCGTCAGAAAGGATCGGGCATGACCAAGTGCGTGCTGAGCGAGGATGTCGAAGAAGGGCTGCGCCTCGTCACCCTGAACCGGCCGGAGCGCCTGAATGCTATCGTTCCGGCTTTGCTGGAGGATTTGGTGGAGGCGCTGGAAGCGGCCGAACGCGCGGCGGGCATCCGCTGCATCATCCTGACCGGCGCTGGCCGGGCCTTCTGCGCCGGGGACGATCTCAGGGAGTTCGATTCTCAGGTCGGCGACGCAGCCTCGACCCGGGCTTATGTCGAGCGCATCCAGGACGTGACCCGCGCCATCATGCTGGGGAGCAAGCCCGTGATCGGCGCGATCAGGGGCTGGGCCGTGGGCGGCGGGCTCGAATGGATGATCAATTGCGACTTCGCCATCGCTGCCACTGGCAGCCGCTTCTTCTTCCCGGAGATATCCCTCGGCCTCTTCGTCACCGGTGCCGCGACTGAGCTGCTGCCGCGCCTCGTCGGCCTGCAGCGGGCGCGCGAGCTGATCCTGCTGGGGGAACGCTTCGATGCGGAGCAAGCCCTGGTCTGGGGGCTGTTGCACAAGGTCGTGGCGGGTGACGAGCTGATGCCGTCAGCGCTGGCCCTGGCGCGCCGGCTCGCCGCTCTGCCGCAGGCGCGCGTTCAAGATCTGCGGCGCATCCTGACGCGACGCGCCGGCGGCGGGCTCGACGCGGCCATGGCGGCAGAGACAGAGGCCACCGTCAGCGGCTTCCTCGATCCCGAGACCTCGAAGCGGGCCGCCGCCTTCGGTTGAGGGCCTCACCCGCCTGACGGAATCTGGGCGGTTGTCCAGCCGCCGCCCAGCGCCTCGACCAGCGAGACATTGGCGAGGATGCGGCTCTGCATCACGGTGAGCGCGGTCTGCTGGTTGTTGAGGGAATTCGTCTGGGCGGTGATGACGGTGGTGTAGTCCACCGTGCCCGCCTCGTATTGATTGAGGGTGAGGCGCTCTGCCAGCAGCGCCGCCGCGACCGCCCTGTCCTGTACCACCGCTTCCTGCTCCAGGATGCGCAAGGCGGCGAGCTGGTCCTCCACCTGCTGGAAGGCCGTCAGAACTGTCTGGCGGTAGAGCGCCACGTTCTGGTCGTAGGTCGCGCGCGCCTGTTCGACCTGGGCCTCGCGATTGCCGGCATCGAAGACGGTGAGCGCCAGCTCCGGACCCACGGCCCAGACCGCGTTGGAGGCCGCGAACAGGCCGTCGAGGGCAACACCGGTGAAGCCATAGGAGCCGGTGAGATTGATGGTCGGATAGAAGGAGGAGATCGCGACCCCGATCTGTGCATTGGCCGAGGCCATGGTGCGTTCCGCCGCGGCGATGTCGGGGCGCCGCTCGAGCAGCTCCGAGGGCACGCCAACAGGAACCGGCGGTGGGGCCATCGAGAACTTGACCGGAGCGATGGTGAGCTCGGCCGGGGGCTTGCCGATGAGCACGGCAATGGCATGTTCGAACTGCGCGCGGCCGACGCCGACATTGATCGCCTGGGCCCGGGTCTGCTCGAGCTGGGTCTCGGCCTGGGCAACGTCGGTCTTGGCCGCGGTGCCGGCGTCATATTTGTTCTGGGTGATCTTCAGCGAGTGCTCGAAGGCGACGACCTCGGCGTTCAGCAGATCCGTCAGCTCATCGGCGACCCGGAGCTCGAAATAATTGGTGGCGAGCGAGCCCTGGGCCGAGAGCCGCGCCGCGGCGAGATCGGCGCCGGAGGCCTGCGCATTGGCCGAGGCGCTTTCGATGCTGCGCCGGATCGCCCCCCAGATGTCGAGCTCCCAGGAGAGACCGCCGGCGACACTTAGCACCGATTGCGAGGTGGTGCCGGCGACAGAGACCTTCTGGGCGCTGGCGTTCGCGCTGATCGTCGGGAAGAGGTTCGAGCGTGCCTGGGCCGTCAGCGCCAGTGCCTCGCGATAGGCGGCCTCGGAGGCCTTCAGGTTCTGGTTCGAGATGTCGATCTGGCGCATCAGACCGTCGAGCACCGGGTCGTCGTAGATCGACCACCAGGCGGTATCGCTGCCGGCCTGCTGGGGCGTGCCCTGCTTCCAACCGTCGAGCTCCTTATAGGCCGGCGGCGTCTCCACCGGCGGCTTGTGATAATCGGGCCCGACCTCGCAGGCGGCGAGGGGGAGAAGGAGCGCTAGAACCATGGCCGCCGCCTTCTTCCCGCTCCCCACTTGCGGGGCGCAGGCGGGATGGGGGGAGGGACGATTGGTATTGCGAAGCAAAGATTTCATGCGCCGCCGGCCTCGGCGAGCCGGTCGGGATGGCGGCGGCGCCAGCGGCGATCGCTCCACAGGCGAAGCCGGTCGAAATAGAGATAGACAACCGGGGTGGTGTAGAGGGTGAGGAGCTGGCTCACGAGCAGCCCGCCGACGATGGAGATGCCCAGCGGCTGGCGGATCTCGCCACCCTCGCCGAGGCCGATGGCCAGCGGCAGCGCGCCGAGCAGAGCCGCCATCGTCGTCATCATGATTGGCCGGAAGCGCAGCAGGCAGGCTTCATAGATCGCCTCCCGCGAGCTGAGGCCGCGCCGTCGTTCCGCGTCGAGGGCGAAATCGATCATCATGATGGCGTTCTTCTTGACGATGCCGATCAAGAGGATCACGCCGATGAGGGCGATGAGGCTGAACTCTACCCCGGTTGCCAGCAGCGCCAGCACGGCGCCTATCCCCGCTGAGGGCAGAGTCGAGAGGATCGTGATGGGGTGTATGTAGCTCTCATAGAGGATGCCGAGCACAATGTAGACGGCGATGAGGGCGGCGGCGATCAGGGCCGGCTCGGTGGCGAGCGACTGCTGGAAGACCTGCGCCGTCCCCTGGAAGCTGCCATTGACCGAGGCGGGGACGCCGATCTCGGCCATGGTCTGCTTGATGATGGCGACGCCGGTGCTGAGCGATTTGCCCGGGGCGAGGTTGAAGGTGATCGTGCTGGCCGCGAACAGCCCCTGATGGTTGACCGCCAGCGGCGTGCTGCCCGGCGCGTAGTGGACGAAGGTCGCCAGCGGCACCATTGTCTCGGCGCTGGTCGAGACGGCGGCTCCGGTGGAGGAGGAGCTGTGTCCCGTCGAGGCGATGGAGTTGGTCGCCTGATTGCGGGCCGCATCGTTCGCGACCGCCGCCGCGGCGGCGGTGCCGGAGAGGGTCGCGACGCTCGTCGTGCCGGCCACGGCATTGGTCGATTGCACGCCGCTGACGGCGCCGCCCGAGGTGCTGACATAGAGATCCTTCAGCGTCTCCGGGTCCTGCCAGAAGGCGGGCGCGACCTCCATGACCACGTGATACTGGTTGAGCGGGTTGTAGATGGTCGAGACCTGGCGCTGACCGAAGGCATCGTAGAGGGTGTTGTCGATCTGGCTCGCCGAGATGCCGAGCCTCTCAGCCGTCGAGCGGTCGATGGCGAGGTCGGTCTCGAGCCCGCCCTGCTGCTGGTCGCTGTCGACATCGGTCAGCTCCGGCACATGGCGCAGCGCCTCGGTCAGCTTCGGCGTCCATTCATGCAGATCCTCCAGGCTGTCGCTCTGGAGCGTGAACTGGTATTGCGCGTTGCTCTGGCGCCCGCCCGTGCGTACGTCCTGGACCGACTGCAGGAAGAGATCCGCCCCCGTCAGCTGCTTCAGCTCGCGGTGCATCCGGGCAATGACCTGGTCGGCGCTGAGCTTGCGCTCGGCGAGGGGCTTCAGCTCCATGAAGACGAAGCCCGAATTGGTCTGGCCGCCCCCGGTGAAGCCGACCACATGGGCGACCGCGGGGTCCTTCATCAGGATGTCGATGAACTGCGTCATCTTCTTGCGCATGAGCTGGAAGGAGATGCTCTGATCGGCGCGGATGCCACCGACCAGCCGGCCCTGGTCCTGCTGCGGGAAGAAGCCCTTGGGCACGATGCTGAAGAGATAGAAGTTGAGGAGGAGCGTCGCCAGCAGCACGCAGAGGACGAGGGCGGCGTGGTTCAACGCCCAGCGCAGGCTCCGCCGATAGCCGGCGAGCAGCCGGTCGAAGCCCGTGCTGAGCGTGCGGGCGAGGAGGCCGTGGCGGCCCTCCGTCTCCGGCACGATCAGCCGGGCGCACATCATGGGGGTGGTGGTAAGCGAGACAACCAGCGAGACCAGGATCGCGATCGAGAGGGTGACCGCGAACTCGCGGAAGATGCGCCCGACGATGCCCCCCATGAGCAGGATCGGCAGGAAAACCGCGATCAGCGACAGGCTCATGGAGAGGACGGTGAATCCGACCTCGCGCGCCCCGAGGATGGCGGCCTCGAAGCGCGGCATGCCGGCCTCGACATGGCGGGTGATGTTCTCCAGCACCACGATGGCGTCGTCGACGACGAAGCCGGTGGCGACGGTGAGCGCCATCAGGGAGAGATTGTCGATGCTGTAGCCCAGAAGATACATGGCTGCGAAGGTGCCGATCAGCGAGACGGGCACCGCTACGGTCGGGATCACCGCCGCGCGCGCATGGCGCAGGAAGGCGAAGACCACGAGAATGACGAGGACGATCGAGATGAGCAGCGTCAGCTCCACATCGCGGAG
The DNA here is from genome assembly GCA_036270995.1 of Dongiaceae bacterium. Taxonomy (GTDB): domain Bacteria; phylum Pseudomonadota; class Alphaproteobacteria; order Dongiales; family Dongiaceae; genus DASXQK01. The sequence goes on from DATBBO010000721.1 coordinate 21,204, forward strand.
CGAGCCGCGGATCGAGACCGAGCGGTCATTGGCCACCGTGATGTCGATGTCCTTGGCGACGGAGGCCTTAAGCTGGGGCAGCGCGCCCTTCACCGCATCGACCGCCTCGATGATATTGGCGCCGGGCTGCTTGAAGAGGATGACGAGGACCGAGGGCTTGCCGTTGGCGAGGCCGGCATTGCGCAGGTTCTCGACCGAATCATCCACCTCTGCGACATCGGAGAGCCGGACCGGCGCACCGTTGCGATAGGCGATGACGAGGGAGCGGTACTGGTCGGCGCTGCGCGCCTGGTCGTTGGTATAGATCTGATAGCGCTGGTCCCCCTGTTCGATGGCGCCCTTGGGGCTATGGGCATTGGCGGCGGACAGTGCGGCGCGCACATCCTCCAGGCCGATGCTGTATTTGAACAGCGCGCGAGGATTCAGCTCGACCCGGACGGCGGGGAGCGAGCTGCCCCCCACATCGACCTCGCCGATACCCGGAAGTTGCGAGAGCCGCTGCTGCAGCACCGTGGTTGCGGCGTCGTAGAGCTGGCCCCGTGTCAGGGTCTTGGAAGTCAGCGCCAGGATCAGGATCGGCGCATCGGCGGGGTTCGCCTTGCGATAGGTGGGGTTGGACCGCAGATTCGCCGGCAGATCGGTGCGCGCCGCATTGATCGCCGCCTGGACGTCGCGGGCGGCGCCGTCGATGTTCCGGTCGAGGCCGAACTGCAGCACCACCCGGCTGCTGCCCACGGTGCTCTGGGAGGTCATCTCGGTGACATCGGCGATGGTGCCGAGATGGCGCTCCAAGGGGGTGGCTACCGTCGCCGCCATCACCTCCGGGCTGGCCCCGGCCATCTGCGCCTGGACCACGATGGTTGGGAAATCCACCTGGGGCAGCGGCGCCACCGGCAAATGAAAGAAGGCGACGATCCCGGCCAGGGTCAGGCCCAGGGTCAGCAGCGTCGTCGCCACCGGACGGCGGATGAAAACCTCGGTCAGGTTCATGGGCGCGGGCTCATGGCCGGACGGGGGCATCGGCCTCGCCGCGCCCGCGGAAGCGCCGGCCGACATAGTCGAAGGCGAGATAGATCACCGGTGTGGTGAAAAGCGTCAGCACCTGGCTCACGACCAACCCGCCGACGATGGCGATGCCGAGCGGCTGGCGCAGCTCCGAGCCGGTGCCGCCGCCCAGCATGAGAGGGAGTGCTCCCAGGATCGCCGCCATGGTCGTCATCAGGATCGGCCGCAGGCGCAGCAGGCAGGCCTGATGGATGGCCTCCCGCGGCGTCTTGCCCTCGTTGCGCTCCGCGTCAAGGGCGAAGTCGATCATCATGATCGCGTTCTTCTTGACGATGCCGATCAGCAGCACAATGCCGATGATGGCGATGATGTCGAGCTCATGCCCGGCGATAATCAGGCCCAGCAGGGCGCCGATCCCGGCAGAGGGCAGGGTGGAGAGGATCGTCACCGGATGGATGAAACTCTCATAGAGCACGCCAAGCACGATGTAGACCGTGACGATGGCGGCGAGGATCAGAAGCAGCTCGTTGCCAAGCGTCGCCTGGAAGCTGAGGGCGGCACCCTGGAAGGTGGTGAAGATCGAGGGCGGCAGACCGATCTCCGCCTCCGCCGCCTGCACCGCATCGACGCCGGCCCCGAGCGAGATGCCCGGGGCGAGGTTGAAGGAGATGTTGGCCGCGGGGAACTGGCTCTGATGGCTGATCTGCAGCGGTGCGGTCTGCTCTCGCACCTTGGCAAGCGCCAGAAGGGGCACCTGGCCATTGGTTGCCGTGGATGACGGCAGGTAAATGGCGTCGAGGGATTTCAGCGAGCTCTGCAGGCCGGGATCGGCCTCGAGGATGACCCGGTACTGGTTGGACTGGGTGAAGATGGTGGAGACGATGCGCTGGCCGAAGGCGTCGTAGAGGGCGTTGTCGATGGTGGCCGGGGTTATACCGAACCGTCCGGCGGTATCGCGGTCGACTTCGATATAGGCGGAGAGCCCGTTCTGCTGGCTGTCGCTGGCGACATCGCTCAGCGCCGGATCCTGGCGCAGCCGCGCCACCAGCTTCTCGGTCCAGCTCTGGAGCAGGTCGGGGTCGGGGCTTTCGAGGGTGAACTGGTATTGCGCCCGGCTCACCGTCGTATCGATGGTCAGATCCTGGACCGGCTGGAGGTAGAGCCGCGTGCCGGTGATGTTCCCCGTTTCCTGCCCGAGCCGGCGTATGACCTCGAGCACCGAGCTCTGGCGCTGGTCGTGCGGCTTCAGATTGATCAGGAAGCGCCCGCTGTTGAGGGTCGAGTTCGTCCCATCGACCCCGATGAAGGAGGTGAGGCTGACCACATCCGGGTCCTTCAGGATGACGGCGGCAAGCTCCTCCTGCCGCTGGGCCATGGCGGCGAAGGAGATCGATTGTGGCGCCTCGGAGATGCCCTGGATCAGGCCGGTGTCCTGGACCGGGAAGAAGCCCTTGGGCACGGCGGCATAGAGCAGCGCCGTCACCCCCAGGGTGGCGACGGCGATGAGCAGGACC
>DATBBO010000722.1:0-4238 GCA_036270995.1 Dongiaceae bacterium
CAGATCGCCACCTATCGCGCCGCTCTGGCGGCGGGCGCGGCGCCGCGCGAGGCGCTGGATGCGGTGGTCGACATGCTCATTGCCGGGACGCTCGAGGCTCTCTAGATATCGGGTAAGCCTTCAAGAGGAACCTGCCATGGATGACAAGACCCGCACCGAGCTCGAAGCGGCGGCCTTTCGCCGGCTGGTGGCGCATCTGCGCGAGCGCACCGACGTGCAGAACATCGACCTGATGAATCTCGCCGGCTTCTGCCGCAACTGCCTCTCCAAATGGTACCGGGCCGAGGCGGTGGAGCGGGGCATCGATCTCAGCGATCCCGCGGCCCGCGAGATCGTCTATGGCGAGTCCTACGAGTCCTGGAAGGCGAAGCACCAGGCCGGCGACGGCATTCCGGCGCTGAAGGAATTGGCGCAGAGCAAAGGCGGCGGCCACAAGCACTGAAGGCGCTTCCGGCGCCCCGCGCAAAACTTGCGGCCGGACAGGCGTTCCTATAATGTTCTCGCCTCTTTTGGGAGGTGAGATATGAAGCTCTATTCCGGCCCCTTGAGCCTGTTTGCCCGTAAGATCGAGATGGCCCTGGGCGAAAAGGGTCTCGCCTTCGAACGCGAGATGGTCCCCTTCAGCCAGGCCCAGGGCTATCAGCCCAAGCATCCCGCGGTTTTGGCCGCCAATCCCAAGCGCCAGGTGCCGGTGCTGGTCGACGGCGATCTCACCCTCTTCGATTCGACCCTGATCTTCGAATATCTGGAGGATGCCTATCCCCAGCCGCCGCTCTATCCCCGCGGTGCGGCGGCGAGGGCCCGCTGCCGCCTGCTGGAGCTGACCGGCGACGAGATCCTGCTCCCCCTGCTGCGCGCCTTCATGTACCGCTCGGAGCCGGCGAACCCCGATCCCGAGCGGCGCCGGGTGCAGGAGGAAGAGGCAGCCAAAGCCGGGGCGGAGCTCCGGCGCGAATACGCCAAGCTCGAAGCCCGGCTCGGCGGCCAGGAATATTTCTGCGGCAGTTTCTCCGTCGCCGATATCGGCTTGTTCATGGCGATCCTCTTCGCGCTGCGCCTGAAGGGGCCGCGCCTCGACGGCCATCCCGCGCTTGCGGCCTGGCATGCCCGCATGTCGGCGCGGCCCGCGATCGCCACCGTCGCCGCCGAGATCGCTGCCGCCGACCGCGAGCTCTCGCCGGCGCTTTACCGCTGAGCCGCTCCACCGGTCTTGCTCCGGCGGACGACGGTCGATATGTTCCGGGCTTCCGGCGGTGGAGTCGTCCGACCGGGTTCCATGGCATCGACAGGGAGCGCAAGCGGCATGGCCGGCAAGGGCACTATTCAGGCGGAGCGCCTGAAATCCTTAATCGAGCGGATCGAGCGGCTGGAAGAAGAACGCGCCGCCCTGACGGGGGACATCCGCGAGGTCTACGCCGAAGCCAAATCCGCCGGCTATGACACCAAGGTCATGCGCCAGATCGTCCGCCTCCGCCGCATGGACGCCGCCGACCGCCAGGAGCAGCAGGCGCTGCTCGACGTCTATATGCAGGCGGTGGGGCTAGCGGTCTAGGGGCACCGCGCCGTCGCTCACGGCGGTGGGACACTTCCTCTCCACCGTCATAGCCGGGCGAAGTCCTATCGCTGTCCGACTGCTGCCGGTAGGCCTCGCTCTCTCAGCCGTCATGTGTGGATGGCCCCCGGCGAGCAAGGATTTTTTTGCGTTCTGGAAACGACGGCCCCTTGCGGTCATGTGTCCGGCCTTTGAACGCGGCCGTGGCCGCTGGCCCTGATGGGTTCCGTGGATCGAGTCCTGATCATGGTCGCGGGGTCTCGAAGCCCCAATGACGACAGCAGGTCTAGTTCGATCCGTCGGTTGACCGACGATGCCATCACGCGTTTCACCCTCGCAACCTTCCGTCCCGCCGAGGTTGGCCGTCAGGCCGCCACCAGCGGGGTGGGGAAGTCCTCCTGGCGCATCATGATCGCCCAGCCGATGCGCGCGAGCTTATTGGCCAAGGCCACGGCCGCGAGCTTGCGCGGCTTATCGGCGAGCAGCTTGGCGATCCAGGGATCCTGGCGGGCCCACTTGGAGCGCAGGGCCGACATGGCTCCATTCACCAGCAGGCGGCGTAGATAGCCATTACCGCGCTTGCTGATCGGGCCGAGCTTGACCCTGCCGCCGGTCCCATCCTGCCGGGGGACCAGGCCGAGCGAGGCGGAAAAATCCCGCCCACTGCGGAAGGTTGTCGGGTCGGTCACGAGGGCGGCAACGGCACTGGCCACGATCGGTCCATAGCCGGGAATAGTGATCAGGTGGCGGTAGGTTGTGTTGCCACGCCCCCAGGCAACGATCTGTCGGTCGAGAGCCTCGATCCGCCGCTCCAGACCGCCCAAGACTTCCGTCATTCCCAACAGCGCAGTCCGCAACGGCTCCGCCAGGGCCGTCGCCTCGGGCTCGGCCAGCAGTGCCAGCAGCTCGCCCACATGCTGCGGGCCCGTGGCGACCACATGGCCAAACTCCGCCATCAGACCCCGAAGGTGGTTGATCAGCATGACCCGCTGCTTCAGCAGCAGATCTCGTACCTTGTGCACCCCGCCGATCGCCTGCTGGGCCTCCGTCTTGATCGCCACGAAGCGCATCCCCGGACGGCTTACCGCCTCGCAGATTGCCGCCGCATCCGCCGCATCGTTCTTGTTCCGACGGACATAGGCCTTCGCATAGGCCGGCGGGATCAGGCGCACCTCATGGCCTAACTCCCTCAACTTCCGCCCCCAGTAATGCGATGTGGCACAAGCCTCCAGCCCGACCAGGCAGGGCCCCAGCTGGGCAAACCACTTCAGCACCTGCGCCCGACGCAACGTCCCCCGCACCCTCACAACCCCAGCCGCATCAACGCCGTGCACCTGGAACACCTTCTTCGCAATGTCCAGCCCAACACTGCTAATCTTGTCCATGGATGGCTCCCGTTCGTTGGTTGTTGACAACCCAACTTTGGCACACTGATGCCGTGAGGGGGCCATCCACCCCATCATGGTCGGCCTTCCATGACGGCATCAGGGGATGACGCCGGCCAGCCCCTATGCTTCGAAGGCTGGCCCCATCGGCATCAGCCGCATCCCCGGCCGCAAATGGCGATAGGCCAGCTTGCGGTGATCGACGGGATTCGGCCCATCGGCGGTGACGATCAGGATCGCCTCGGCGATGGGCTGGAAATCGGCGCGGAAATGGACCGAGCTCTTGAGGGCGAGGATCTTCTGGGCCGGGGGCTCGATGCCGAGATGGCGGAACATGGCCTGATCGGCGGCCTGCTGCTTGCGGCTCGAGACGAGGATGCGAAGCCCCGAGATGGCGAGCCGCGCCATGGGGCCGAGCTCCATGCGATTGCCGGCGTAGAAGGGACCGGTGGCCTCGAAGCGGCCGTCGCCCAGCCGTTCGACGCGAAAACTCCCCGCCAGGGGCCGATGGCCTGGCAGGCGGGAGATCTCGCCGATGGCGAGCTCGATCTCCGCCCCCTCGCCCGCCGCATGGGCGGCGGCGGCCGTCGCTGGGTCATGGAGCAGGCCGGCGACCGCGCCCTCCGCCCCCTGGCGCAGCAGCGCCTCGAGCAGCCCCACCGTGTCGGAATTGCCGCCCGCCCCGGGATTGTCTTGCGTATCCACCAGGATCACCGGCCGCTTGGCCCCGGCCGCCAGCCGCATGGCCTCGCGCACCGCCTCGTCGGGCTCATAGATTCGGCCGGCGAAATCCGGCTCCGCCTCGGCGATCATTGCGGCAAGACGATCGGCGGCACGATCCGCGGCGCGCTGGCTCTCGCCATAGGCCAGAACCGCGGGGCCGCAATCCGGCACATCGGCGGGCGGGAAGCCGGGGACGAAGGAAAGGCTTGCCACCTCTCCCTGCTCACCGGCCGCGACCTCACGGAAGAGCGAGGCCGCCGGATCGACCATGGTGCATTGCCAGGTCAGCGGAATGAGAAAGGACGGCCGGCGCAGCGCCTTGGCGAGCGGCCCCTGCCGCAGGATGCGCTGGAGCAATGCCGCCGCCCGCCCGCCCGTCACCGCCATGTCGATATGGGGATATGTCCGATAGGCCGTGAGCAGCGTCGCATGCTCGACCATCGCCGGCGAGACATTGGCGTGGAAATCGAGGCTGGCGACGATCGGAAGATCCGGGCCGGCCTGCTGCCGCAGCCGCCGCAGCAGTTCACCCTCGCCATCGGGCAGATGGGCCGCGACCATGGCGCCGTGGAGGTCGA
>DATBBO010000723.1:0-10713 GCA_036270995.1 Dongiaceae bacterium
CACAGGATCACGGCGGGTCGCAGGCGAAGTTCGGCGCTCCTATCTCCGAGCCCCAGGCTCGCGGCCATGCGGCGCAGAGGCAGCATCATGGCGATGGCGAGAGCGGTGAGGAGGGGCGAGCAAACGGCCGTCCACAGGACGACGGTCCAGAGGTCTTGGCCATTGCGCAGCAACAGGGCTGCCAGAAGCCCAGCAGGAACAGCGCTGCCGTCGCCAGCAACACCCGGCGCCGGAAGCTGCGAAAGACCGCCCCCTTAGCCAATTGCCACCCGTATCTTTGGCCGCATCATAGCCTTCGCCGCTTTTCTGTCACAGCGCCGATTGTCTCTCATTAAGCTTTCCACCGCCGCAAGACGTGGCCGTCGCATGGGCAGGGATGCGGACCCATGCCGCTTTTCTGGGCAAGCGGCGACTGCTCGGTCTCCAGCGAGTGAGGGATCGGGGGCGATGGCGATTGGCATGAAGATTGCTTTCTCTCCATCGGGAGGCTCGGGCATGCAGGAGGCAGCGGCTAAATCGCCAGGGGACATGCCCGCGAGCGCAGTGGAGGGCTGCCCCGCCTATCACGAGATGCTCGGGCCGGAGGGCGTGCTCGCCAAGTACCAAGGAATCGAGGCTTGGCTCCGGGCCACGCCGCCCACGGCTCTGGCGATCAAGATGCGCGAGGCGGAGCTGCTGTTCCGGCGCATCGGCATCACCTTTGCCGTCTACAAGGAGGGCGGCGATCCCGAGCGGCTTATTCCCTTCGACATCATCCCGCGCATCCTGGACAGCGCGGAATGGGACTATCTCGAACGCGGGTTGAAGCAGCGCGTGCGCGCCCTCAACGCTTTCCTCCACGACGTCTATCACGGCCGCGAGTTCATCCGCGGCGGTGGCATCGACGCGGCCCTCATCCTGCACAATGAGGGATTCCGCCCAGAGATGCAGGATTTCACCCCGCCGCGCACCGCCTATGCCCATGTCTCGGGCATTGACCTGGTGAGAACGGGCTCCCAGGAATTCTACGTCCTCGAGGACAATTGCCGCACACCCTCGGGTGTTTCTTACATGCTGGAGAACCGGGAGGCGATGCTGCGCTTGCTCCCGGATCTTTGCGCCCAGCACCGCATCGCCCCGATCTCCCACTATCCCGAGGAGCTGCTGGAGACCCTCAAATCCGTGGCGCCCATCCACTGCGAGAGCGATCCGACCGTCGTGCTTCTGACGCCGGGTGCCTTCAACAGCGCCTATTACGAGCACTCCTTTCTCGCCGACGAGATGGGCATCGAGCTGGTCGAGGGCGCCGATCTTCTAGTCGAAGACAACATCGTCTACATGCGCACCACCGAGGGGCCGCGGCGGGTTGATGTGATCTATCGCCGGCTGGATGACGACTTCCTCGATCCCCTCGCCTTCCGTCCCGATTCCCTCGTGGGCGCGCCGGGCCTACTCGACGCCTATCGCGCCGGCAATGTGGCGCTGGCCAATGCGCCCGGCGCGGGCGTGGCCGACGACAAGGCGGTCTATCCCCATGTTCCCGCCATGATCCGCTTCTTCCTCGGCGAGGAGCCGATACTGAAAAACGTGCCGACCTATTGCTGCGCTGAGCCCGCGGATCTCGCCTATGTGCTCGACCATCTGCCGGAGCTGGTGGTCAAGGAGACCCGCGGCTCGGGTGGCTACGGCATGCTCATTGGACCGTGCTCGACGGCCGCCGGTTGCGCAGCCTTCGCGGCAAAGTTGAAGGCGCGGCCCGCGGACTACATCGCCCAGCCTACGCTCGCGCTCTCCACCTCGCCCACCTTCGTCGAGGCTGGCATCGCGCCCCGTCATGTGGATCTCAGGCCCTTTGTTCTCACAGGCCGCGAGATCCGGATCGTGCCGGGCGGCCTGACCCGGGTTGCCCTCCAGCCTGGCTCGCTGGTGGTGAACTCGAGCCAGGGCGGCGGCACCAAGGACACCTGGGTGCTGGAAGGCTGAGGTCGATGCTGAGCCGGACGGCCGACAGCCTCTACTGGCTCGCACGCTACATGGAGCGGGCGGAGGATATGGCGCGGGCTGTCCTCGTCGGACATTGGATGGCGAGCATGGCCCGCTCCCTCGGCAATCCCGGCAATGAATGGCATTCGACGCTGATCGCCAGCGGCTGAGAGACGGGCTACTTCGCCAAGCATGAGGAGGCGAAGGCGGCGACTGTGGTCGACTATCTGGTGCGCGACCCCGACAATCCGTCCAGCATACTCTCCTGCATCGAGACCGCCCGCCACAATGCGCGTGCCGTGCGCACGGCGCTGACCGTCGATATGTGGAGTGCCCTCAATGAGACCTGGATGCGGGCGCGCGAGAAGCTCTCGCCGGCGCTGGAGGGCGAGCAGCTTGCCGAAGGGCTGGAATGGATCAAGGAGCGCTCGCAGCTCTTCGCCGGCGCCTACAACACGACCATGCTGCGGAACGACGCCTATTTCTTCACTCGCCTGGGCACATATCTGGAGCGCGCCGACAACACAGCCCGCATCCTCGACGTCAAATACCACGTCCTGCTGCCACAGGACGAAGGCGTGGGCGGCGCCCTCGACTATTACCAGTGGCAGGCGATCCTGCGCTCCGTCTCCGCATTGCGCGGCTATCATTGGGTCTACCACGACCGGCTGAAGCCCTGGCTGGTCGCGGAGCTCCTGATCCTGCGGCCGGAGATGCCGCGCTCGCTGTCCAACTGCTATGACCAGATCGCCCAGCAGCTGGACCTGCTGGCCCAGGCCTATGGCGGCAAGCGCGGCGAATGCCGTCGCTTCGCAGGCGAGATCTATGCGCGCCTGCGCTATGGCCGGGTCCAGGACATCTTTCAGATGGGGCTGCACGAATTCCTGACCGACATGATCGACGGCACGATCACGCTCGGCCGGGAGATCAGCCGCTTTTATCTCAATTGAGCGGGCCGAGCATGCGATTGCAGGTGAAGCATCAGACCGTCTACCGCTACAACGAACCGGTGTCCTACACGATCCAGAGCCTGCGCCTCACGCCCCGGCCGCATCAGGGGCTGGCGGTGCTGAGCTGGCGGGTTCAGGCCGATGGCAGGCGGGAGCTGCCCTCCTTCACCGACGGCTTCGGCAACCTCGTCCACAGCTACAGCGTCAACCGCACCCATGACTCCATCACCCTCCTGGTGGAGGGCCAGGTCGATACCACGGATACCGCGGGAATCCTGCGCGAAAGCAGCGAGCCCCTGCCGCCCCTCTTCTATCTCCGCTCGACCCCGCTGACCACCGCCGACGAGGCCATCGAAACCCTCGCAATCGAGGCCGGTCGCGGAAAGAGTAGCCTCGAGCGACTGCATCGGTTGATGATCGCGGTCAGAGCCCGCGTCGACTACCAACTCGGCGCCACCCATACTGCCACCACCGCCGCGGAGGCTCTCGCCCAGGGCGTGGGAGTGTGTCAGGACCACAGCCATATCTTCATCGCCGCCGCGCGCCGGCTCACCATTCCGGCTCGCTATGTCGGGGGCTATCTGTGGACCGGCGTAGAGACCCATGAATACGGCGCCAGCCACGCCTGGGCCGAGGCCTATGTCGAGGATTTGGGCTGGGTCGGGTTCGACGCCGCCAATTGCATCTGTCCGACCGCCGCCTATATTCGGTCCTCCATCGGCCTGGACTACACTTCCGCCATGCCCGTCAGGGGTATCCGACGCGGCAAGTCGGCCGAGGAGCTTGCCGTCCGGGTCGCCGTCACGGCGGGTGCCGGGGATCAGTAAGCGGAGCGCGTTCTCTTCCCATGACCTATTGCGTCGGCCTCGATCTGCAGGATGGCTTGGTGCTCCTGTCGGATACACGGACCAATGCTGGTGTCGATCATGTTTCGACCTTCTCCAAGATGCATGTGGTGGAGATTCCTGGCGAGCGGGTCATCACGATGCTCAGCGCGGGCAACCTCGCTGTCACCCAGGCGGTGGTAAGCCTGCTGGTTGAGGGCATCGAGCAGAGCCAGGGGTCCGGGACTCCTCGCCTCGAGACGCTGGCCAATGTGCCGAGCATGTTCCGTGCCGCCCAGCTCGTCGGCGAAGCGATCCGGCGCGTCTACGTCAAAGACGGCCGGGCCATGCAGGCCCAGAACGTGACTTTTGACGTCTCGATCCTTCTGGGAGGGCAGATCAAGGGGCGGAGCATGCGGCTCTTCGAGGTCTATTCCGCCGGGAATTTCATCGAGGCGACGACCGACACGCCCTATCTGCAGATCGGCGAGCACAAATACGGCAAGCCGATCCTCGACCGCGTGGTCCACGCCGGCATGGCTCTGGAGGACGGCGTCAAGGTCGTCCTCATCTCCATGGACTCGACGCTCCGCAGCAATCTCGGCGTCGGCCTGCCCATCGACCTCTTGGTCTATCGGCGCGACAGCCTCCGCGTCGGGCTCCGCCGGCGCCTGACCGAAGAGGACGCCTATTTCCGCCTGATCCGCGATGGCTGGTCGGCAGCGCTGCGGGAAGCCTATCAGACCCTGCCGCAGCCGGGCTGGATGGATGACTGAGGACGGCTATTTCAGCCCGGCGGCGGCGAAGCCCTTCTCGAAGCGCTCCAGGTCCTCGGGCCGCTTGAAAGGCAGAAGTCCCGCGATATCCGCCAGCGTCAGGTCGGAGCTCAGCTCCTGGGCGCGAGCGAGCGCGTCCTTGGCCGCCTCCGCCCGGCCGGCCTCGGCAAAGGCAACCGTCGCCGAGAAGAAGCAGGGTCGGAACTGCGGTGCCCGCGCCATGCAGAGCTCGACATTCTGAACCGCTTTGCCGAGGGCATTGGCCAGGATGTAGCCCCGGCCGTAGATGGCATAGATGCCCTGGTCGATGAAGGGATCGAGATGCACCAGATTGTCGAGCTGGGCGATGCCCTCCGTCGACTTGCCGGTATAGATGTAGACGTCGCCGAGGGCCTGGTGGAGCCCGGCATCATCGGCCGTGGCATCGATCGCGCTGGTCAGAAGCTCGATCGCCTGGTCGTATTGACCGCGATAGAGATAGACATTGGCGACGACCTGCTGCGCATCCGAGACGTCGGGTGCGAGCTTGAGAGCGCTCTGCGCCAGGGAGAACATGTGATCGAGCGCCATGTTCCGCGACATGCCGCTGCGGCCCATCTTGAACTCGCGCAAGGCGATGAGCGCCCTGCCGCCCCAGGCCGGGGCATAGGCGGGATTGCGGGCGATCGCCGCGTCGAACATATGGCGCGCGATCTCGATTCCCTCGAAGTCGTCGCGAAAGAGCGCCTCCTTGCCCAGAAGGTAGAAACCATAGGGATCGAGCTGATCCACAGGCGTGCGCTTGGCGAGCTGCAGATCGCGATAGCGCATCTGCACGATGAGCTGGGTGGTGATGTCCTCCGTGATGGCGTCCTCTGACTTCAGCCCGTTCCCGCTCAGATCATAGCGCCCGGCCCAGATCTCCTCGCCGCTCGCGACCTCGACGAGCTGGACCGAAACCCGGATCTGATCGCCCGCGGTCCGCACGCTGCCGCGCACGACGTATCTGACGCCCATCTCGCGGCCGAACGTGCCGATATCGGTGGTGGCGCTCGAAGTGTGGGCGGTGGCATTGCGCGCGATCACATTGAGGCCCGCGACCTGGGCGAGCTGCGACACGATATCCTCGGTCACCCCCTCCGCCAGGGAGACCTGCTGGGCATCGCCGGCGAGCGCGGTAAAGGTCAGGACTGCGACGGAGGAGCCGGCACGGGCAAGGGCCACCGAAGGCCCGCGGCCGACGAAATGCCAGATCTCGTAGCCCCCGCCGATGGCAAGAACCAGGGCCAGCAGTGGGATTAGCCAGGCGCGCCGCAGTGCGAGGCGCGCCAGCCCATGGTGCGCGTGATGACGGAGTCCCGATGCGCTCTGCGGTGCGAGGCCGCCTTCCTCCTCGAGCCGGACGCGCAGGACGCGGATCGGCCGGGCGATGTTCTTGACATGCTTGTCGCCCATATCCTCGAGGGCGAGCGCGACCTTCCCATGGACCTGGTCGGCGACGATCTTCGACAGGCAGATCCCCCCGGGCGGGGCAAGCCCCTCGATGCGGGACGCGACATTGACGCCGTCGCCATAGATATCGTCCTCGACGGCCATGACGTCGCCGAGGTTGATGCCGATGCGGAAATCCATGCGCCGGTCATCGGGCTCGGCGGCATTCAGCGCCGCCATGGCGCGCTGGATCTCGACGGCGCAGCGCACCGCATCGACGACGCTGGAGAACTCGACCAACAGGCCGTCCCCCGTCGTCTTGAAAATGCGCCCGTGATGGGTGACGACCTTGGGATCGAACAGCTCGCGACGGATATCGGCGAGGCGCCGCAGCGTACCTTCCTCATCCGCTCCCATGAGGCGGCTGTAGCCGGCCACATCCGCCGCCAGTATGGCCGTCAGCTTGCGCGTGATCTGATGCTGATTCACCGGCTACAAGCCCCCTCGCCGGTGGGCGCCCTGCCCTCGACCGGCGATGCCGAGCATCGGACGAAGTCCGCGTCAGCCGATGCCCGCTGCCCGATAGATGCTGTCGCCCTTACGCCGGAGATGCGGATAGTACCGCCGGAGGGACCGCAAGATCCGCAGCCCCTCCGGAGCGGGGTCGAAAAAGTCAGACTGCTTCCTTGAGCTCCTTTGCGGCCCGGAAGGCGACCTTCTTGCTCGCCTTGATCTTGATGGCCTCGCCTGTTGCCGGATTGCGCCCCATGCGCGCCGCGCGCTTGCGGACCTGCAGAATGCCAAGCCCACTGATGCGGATGCGGTCACCCTTCTTCAAATGCCTGGTGACCAGGCCGACGAGGTCGCCCAGCAGCGCCTCGGTCTGCTTCTTGGCAACGCCATGATCCTCGGCGAGCTTGGAAGCGAGATGCTTCAGTGTGACCGTTGCCGCAGAGGACGCCTTTGCGGTCGCTTTGGCCGACATTTTTATCGTTCTCCTCTCTTGGTTGACGCCTGAATCTTCGAAGCGAGAGAATCATCCCCCCACGGGAAGGCAATTCCCACAAGGGGATTTAGCGCGAGTTGACCCGCCTGTCATGCACACTTTTCGACTTGCGGTGCAGCCGGAAGATTCCCCCGAGACATCCTTACCCTCGGCGAAGCGGGCTTTAGGGCTCCTTTTCATCGGGCCGCCCGGCGCCAAAGCAGCGTTGCGCCGGCGTACCCGCCTGCCTCGAAGACACGCACCGGTTGCGCCTTTGGCTCGCGGCTGAACGGCTCCATAGCGGGTCGACCTAGAAGCAATTCGCCGTCGAGGTGCTGCGCCAGCAGGCGTCCGGGTTGATATAGCCCGAACTGCGGCCGTAATCGTCGAGGGAGTTGTGGGCTCTGTTGAATCCCGTCGGCCCGGCATAGGTGCTGCTCGTATCGGAACACCCAGCTGCCGCCATCGCCATGACGGCGAGCACGACGGCGAGTCGACCAAGACACATAAACCAAGCTCCCCCACTTCCGAGTCGCATCGCCCCTGCGGAGCGCAAGCAGGGCCAATTCTAGGGCATTACCGCGGGCGTTTCGAGCCAGATTCGACGGGCCTTTCAGGGAGCCTCAGTGATAGCTCCAGCCGAACTCCGCGGCTTTGGCGAAGTCGTCGAAGTAAATCACGTAACCGTCGTAGTCATAGCTGGACTTGCGGAAGACGAGTTCGCTGCGACCGTCGCCGTCGTAATCGCCAGCATCGATCAGCAGCAGCTCATTGCCGAGAAAGCGCATGGCCCCCGATGCGTCGGCGACGAACCAGTGCGGGCTCCATTCCGGCCCCGGCACCTCGTCGGGCGGCGGTGCCTTGCCCTGGACAAGAAAGGCGAGCAGGAATTCGCCCTTGGCCGAGCGGTAGGACTTCATCAGCTGAAGGCTCGCCCTGTCAGCCGCGAGAGACTGATTCTCCTCAGCCAGCCGGGCGCGGAAGCTATCCGTCCCGCGTTGCAGCAGAGCCGCATCGGGCGGCGCCGGCTTCCAATGCTCGGGGTCCTCGACATGCGAGCCCGATACCAGGACAAGCGGCCGGCGCACTGGTGTATCCGAATCCCATTGCTCAAAGGCGGCAGCCGGCGCGCCGATTTCGGGTGGCGCGCTGCCGGGGAGGAGGAACTGGAGCCCCAGATCCACATAGGCCAGCCATTGCTTCGGGCTGGCGCTCTCGAGCCGGCCCCGGGCACGGCCGTCGAACGCGACGGTCCAGGCGACCTTGGCCGGGAACTGGCCGATCGCCGCGATATCGCTGGGAAACGCGGCCCAGGCCCCGCCCTCGCCATGGAAGGCGACACGGACCACCGCCTGGGGCTTTTGCCCATAGGCGGTCTCCAGCCGCGTCTGCTGTGCCGGTGAGAGATGCTCCAATATGCCGAGATCGACCTCCGCCGCCCCGGCCCGCGCGGAGAGGAGGGCGAACCCGACGACGAGAAAGGCCGCGGCTCGTGCCCGAATCATTTTTCGTGCAGCGTCCATTCTCCCTTCCACTCCGGCGGTGGCGGATCGATTTCCAGACGCTGGACGCGCTCGCGGAAGACCCGGCTCGGCCCATCCTCCGGCACCGCCTCAAGCGCGCTGTCGAAGGCCGCGACGGCCGAGCGCCAGTTCCGCGCCCGATAGGCGGCGAGACCCTCGCTGAAACGGTCGGCCATTGCCTCGATCGATGGCGAGATCTCACCCTTGCGGCCGAGAACCTCGAAGACAAGCTCGGGCTCGCGCTTGCCTTCCACCACCAGCCGGTCGATCTCCCGGAAAGCGATCGAGTCGCCTGCCATCCCCGCCGTGCGGGCATTGACCAGGAAACGGGTGCCATAGGCCTTGTTCGCCCCCTCGACACGGGAAGCGAAATTGACCGCATCGCCCATGACGGTATAGCTCATGGAAACATCCGAGCCGATATTGCCCACGATCACCTCGCCCGTGGCAACCCCGATCCGCATGTCGATATGCGGAATGCCCCGTCGGAAGCCCGTGAGATCGGGGAGCTCGGCGCGGAAGCTGTGGAGCGCTGCGAGCTGCTCGATACCGGCCGCGCAGGCAAGCCGCGCCTGATCCCCTGCCGGGCTGAAGGGCGGCCCCCAGAAGGCCATGATGCCGTCGCCGATATATTTGTCGATGATGCCGTGGTTGCGGCGCACGGGCTCGGACATCAGCGCGAGATAGCGGTTGACGATCCGCACCATCCCCGCCGGCGTCATTCCTTCGCTGAGATTGGTGAAACCCTGCATGTCGCAGAAGAAAACCGTCATCTCCCGCCGCTCACCGGTGCCCGCCAGCCGGTCGGGCTGATTGATCAGCCCCTCGACGATGCGTGGATCGAGATAGCGCCCGAAGGTCTCGCGGATGCGTGCCTTCGCCCGCAGCTCGCGCACCATGGCGTTGAAGCCGGCGGTGAGCTCACCGACCTCGTCGCGAGAGGTGACCGGCACTTCCGTGTCGAGGGCACCCTGCTGCACCAGCGTCGTCCCATGCAGCAGCCGGCGGAGGGGGCGAACGAGGTTCACGCTGATGACCGCCGCGGTCAGCGCGCCCAGCGCGAGCGCGAGCGCCAACAGAGCGGAGCCGATCCGCGTCGACAGCGCCTGCCCATGCTCCACCATGTGGAATGCCCCGTCGAGCAGGCCCCCCATTTCCTCCCGGGCGATCTCGGTCTCGTTGTTGATGGTATCGCGCAGCCGGTCGAGCTGATCCAGCTGGCGCTTCTGCTCGGCGGCGTCGCCCTTCTCGATCGCTGCTTCCAGAGCGGTCAGAACCGCCTCGTATTCCCGGTGCCGGCTCTGCAGAAACTCGAGGCGCGTATCGAGCCGGGCGAGCTCGGCCTTGTCCTCGAGGCTGCTCGAGTCGGAGATCTCCCGGCCGATGATGCGCCGAACCGCCACCAGCTCGGAATCGGCATCCCTTGATTTGCCGCTTGTCGCCAGCTCCAGGCGCTGGATCATTGCCTTGTCGTCGGGCGCCTGCAGCCGCGCGATCAGGAGCCGGCGCGCATAGAGCCCCTCCTCGACCGAGCGCAGATTGGCGCGCGCCAGGCCCTGATAGGCCGGAATATAGGTGTCGTGCACGTCCTGGAGCAGCGTCTGCACGTCCTGGAGTTTGTCCGCATTGTACCAGGCGGCTGCACCCACCAGGATCATCAGCACAACGACCACCCCGAAGATCTTGACCCCGACGCTGATCTTCATGCCGCCCGGATACCCATTTCGCCCGCCTCCCCGGCCCTCAAGCGAAAGCGGAGTTTACTACAGCCCGCCGCCGGGAACCCGGCCTGCCTTTGCCGGGTTAGGCGTTACGAGGGAAATTGCACAGGAGGGGGAGCCATGGCGCAGACGCGTTTCGACGAGGCGCTCACCGATGTCTCCAAGGTCTTTCGGCGGCCCGAGGATATCCTCTCGGCCGAGGATCTGAGCGAGGATCAGAAAGTCGCTCTGCTCCAGCAGTGGGACGCGGACCTCCGGCTGCTCATGGTCGCCTCCGAAGAAAACATGACCGCGAGCACGCCGCCGGGCCGCACGGCCGAGCTGTTGCAATCCGTGCACAAGGCTATGAGGCGCATCGGTCACGGTCCGGACCCCGACAGGAAAGCGCCCGACAAGACAGGCGGCGCGTGAGTCCAGCCGTCACCTCCCGCAGGGGCGACGACGTCGAATTCGGTGTCGCCGGGACGGAGGAGCCCGCCGTCCTGGCACCGGCCGAGTCCGATGCCGAGCGTCCCGCACCGGCGGAACTGCCGTTGCCCCGCAATTACCAGGCGATTCTCCA
>DATBBO010000724.1:0-3926 GCA_036270995.1 Dongiaceae bacterium
GACCCGTGGCCATACAGGGCGCAGGCTGTCGGCGGATCCTGCAACCAGCCTGATCTATCTCCTGGTCAGCCTGGCGGCGATCACCCGCGTCGCGGCCGCCTTCGCCACGGCCTGGATGATGCCGCTTCTGATCCTCTCCGGCGGCCTTTGGATCGCGGCCTTCGCCAGCTTCGTCCTGTGTTACGGACCGATGCTGCTCGGATCGCGCCCGACCCGCTGAGGCTCGGCCTTTGCCGAACATGACGGCGGGCAGAGCGAGGCTTGCCAGCTGTGCCCGTTCTTGCCGATCGATGTGGATGGCCGGGACGGGTCCCCGGATCAAGTCCGGGGACGGCCATGACGGCATAGAGGGCGATCATGGCCTCAGCCGACGAGCCATGGGCTTCGGACGGCCATGACGGCATGGAGAGCAATCGGTGCCGCGAGGGCAGGGCCCTCAGCTACAGCAGGCCTAGCTCCAGCCTCGCGGCCTCGGACATGCGGGTCTGGTCCCATGGCGGATCCCAGACCAGCTCGACCGCCGCACTCGTGACACCCTCGACAGCCGCGACCCGGGATTCGACCTCCGCGGGCATGGCGCCGGCAGCCGGGCAATTGGGGGCGGTCAGCGTCATGCGGATCCCGACGGCGCCCTCCTCGGAGATATCAATCCCGTAGATCAGTCCCAACTCGAAGATATTGACGGGAATCTCGGGGTCATAGACCTGGCGAAGAGCGTCTTCGACTTGCTCCCGCAGCTTGTCGGTGTCGATGCTCATTCGGTCTGCACCGGCGCTTGCGCGCGATCCAGTGCGGCGGCCAGGGTCCGCCAGGGCAGCGTCGCGCATTTGACGCGGATCGGGAAGGCGCGCACGCCACCGAGCACCGCGAGCTTGTCGAGATCGGCCAGGGCCTCGGTCGCGGCGGCTTCATCGGGGGTGGTGAGCCCGGTGTGGAAATGCTCGAACAGCGCGCGCACCTCGGCTTCGCTCTTGCCCTTGATCGCCTCCGTCATCAGAGAGGCGGAGGCCGTCGAGATGGCGCAGCCCGCACCCTCGAACTTCACATCGGCGACGCGGTCCCCCTCCATGATCAGGAAGAGGGTCAGCCTGTCGCCGCAGACAGGGTTGTGGCCTTCCGCGTGATGGCTGGCCTCGGGCAGCGGGCCGAAGTTCCGTGGGTGGCGGTAGTGATCGAGGATCACCTCCTGGTAGAGATCCCGGAGCTCGTTCATAGACCGAAGACCTCCTGCACCTTCCGCAGGCCCGCGACCAGGGCATCCACATCGTCGCGGTCGTTGTAGATTCCGAAGGAGGCGCGCACCGTGGCGGGAACACCGAAGCGGTCCATGGTCGGCTGCGCGCAGTGATGGCCGGCCCGCACGCAGATCCCGTCATGATCGAGGATCGTGCCGACATCGTGGGGATGCACGCCGCCCAGCGCGAAGGAGATCACGCCGGAGCGGTGGCGCGGCTGGCCGATCAGGCGCAGCGAGTTGATCTTCGCGAGCTCGCGCACCGCATAGGCGAGGATCTCCCTCTCCTGAACCTGGATCGCCTCATAGCCAATGGACCGCACATAATCGATCGCCGCCCCCAGTCCGATGGTGCCAGCGATATTCGGCGTGCCCGCTTCGAACTTCCAGGGCAGCTCGTTGTATTCGGTCTTCTCGAAGGTGACGGAGCGGATCATGTCGCCGCCGCCCTGCCAGGGCGGCATGGCCTGGAGCAGATGGGCCCTGCCGTAGAGCACGCCGATCCCCGTCGGCCCATAGAGCTTGTGGCCGGAGAAGACATAGAAGTCGCAGTCGAGGCCCCTGACATCGACGGGCATATGCGGCACGGCTTGGCAGCCATCCAGCAGCACCGCGATGCCGCGGGTCTTGGCGAGGCGGATGACCTCCTCGACCGGCATGACGCTACCCAGAGCATTGGCGACATGGGCGATACTGACGAGCTTCGTGCGCGGGCCCAGCAGCCGCTCGAAGGCCTCGAGATCGAGCTCACCTGAATCGTCGACCGGCGCCACCTTGAGGACGATCCCCTTCTCCTCGCGGAGCATCTGCCAGGGCACGATGTTGGAGTGATGCTCGACCTGGGTGACGACCACCTCGTCGCCGGGCCCCAGGAAGCGGCGGCCATAAGTCTGGGCGACGAGATTGATCCCTTCCGTTGCGCCGCGGAGAAAGACGATCTCGCGGGCCGCGGCCGCGTTCAGGAATTCCCGAACCTTCTCGCGCGCGCCTTCATAGGCCTCGGTCGCCCGCTGGCTCAGCCAATAGACGCCGCGATGAACATTGGCGTATTCGGCCTCGTAGACATGGCGCTCGGCGTCGATTACGGAGCGAGGCTTCTGGGCGCTGGCCGCGCTGTCGAGGAAGACCAGGCGCTTGCCCTGCACGGGGCGGGCGAAGATCGGGAAATCTCGGCGGATGCGCGCCACATCGAGGCCGCCACTCCTGGGTTGCATGGCGGTCACGGATGGCCCCCTCTCGAAAGCCAGCCATCGAAGGCCTGGCGGAAATACTGCCGCGCGGGCTCGCTCTCGACCGCGGCGATCAGCTCGCCGATGAAGGCGTCGATCAGGATCCGGCGCGCTTCGCTCTCGCCGAGCCCCCGCGCCCGCAGATAGAACAGGGCCTCCTTGTCCAGATCACCCACCGCGGCGCCATGGCTGCATTTCACGTCATCCGCGAGGATCTCCAGCTCCGGCTTGGTATCGGCGCCGGCGGCGGCGGAAAGAAGGAGGCTCCGGCTGAGCTGCTGGGCGTCGGTCTTCTGCGCCCCCGGCGCGACGCGGATGCGGCCCTGGAAGACGGCGTGCGCGCGGTCATCGACGACGCTGCGGAAGGTCTGGGCACTGGAGCCGTTGGGCATGGCATGGTCGATGCGGATGGTGGTGTCGAGATGCTGCGCGTCCCGGGCCAGCGTTGCCCCGGACAACCTCGCCTCGGCCTCGGCTGCGGCAAGCGCGACATCGATCTCGGTGCGCGCCAGCCCGGCACCCTGCGACAGGACGAACATGCGGTAGGCGGCGGCCTCATCGAGGCACACAGAGGTTTCCGTGGTGTGATAGGCCGCCGGCGCTTCCGCCTGGAGCTTGTAGTGGCGGAGCACGGCGTTGCGGGCGACCAGCACGCGGCTTGCCGCGTTCGTCCAATAGACGCCTTCGCCGAGGCTGGCATAGGTCTCCAGCACGGTGGCGCTGGAACCCGCCGCCGCGCAGATCAGATTGCGCGGCTGGAAGACCTTCGGCTCGCCGACCGGCAAAGCGATGAAGAGCAGCTGGATCGGATCGAGGGTCGCTCCGGGGCCGAGATGGATGACCGCGCCGTCGGTCATGAAGGCCGTGTTGAGATCGACGAGGGCGCGGGCGCGGGAATCGCCGGCGATCTCCGGGGCGGCCGTGAGGGCGCGCAGATCGCTCTCGCCCGCCTTCGCGAGCGAGGTGACGCTGCTCCCTTCCGGCAGATGGGCGAGATCCGAGAGATCGGCCCGGAACCGTCCGTTGACGAAGACCGCGAGATGGCATTGCGGCGTGAGCCGCAAGGGGGCCAGCGCGGCCTTGTCGAGGCGGGGAGCGGCATCGTCTTTGGCGGGCCGGAAGGCGATGCGCTCGAGTGCACCGAGGGAGGTGAACTTCCAGGCTTCGAGCTTGCGGGTCGGAAGGCCGTTGCGGCGAATGCGCTCGACGGCCTCGGCCCGCAGCGTCTCGAGCCAGGGCGGGCTCCCAACAGGGATCGGAGGCCTCGCCTCGAGGAGCTGGGGGAGCGACAGAGTCACGCGGCCGCCGCCTTCAGGAGCTCGCCATAGCCCTTGGCCTCGAGCTCGAGGGCCAGCTCCCGGCCGCCGGATTTGATGATGCGCCCGCCCGCCAGCACGTGAACCTGGTCCGGCACGATATAGCCGAGAAGGCGCTGATAGTGGGTGATCAGCAGCGTCGAGCGC
>DATBBO010000725.1:0-7224 GCA_036270995.1 Dongiaceae bacterium
GCCGCGGCAGCGGCGGTCGCCCTCTCGCTCGGGGCCGCCAACGCTCTGGCCGACGAAATGCGCATCGTCGTGGTGACCCACGGCCAGGCCTCTGACCCGTTCTGGTCCGTGGTCAAGAACGGCGTCGATGAGGCGGCGAAACGCTATGGGGTGAATGTCGAATACCGCGCCCCCGATACCTTCGACATGGTGAAGATGTCGCAATTGATCGATGCCGCCGTGGCGTCGAAACCCGACGGCCTTGTCGTCTCCATTCCCGACGCAGACGCGCTCGGTCCCGCTATTCAGAACGCGGTGAAATCCGGCATTCCGGTCATCTCGATGAACTCCGGCAGCGACGTGCGTGAGAAGCTGGGCATCAAGGTGCATGTCGGCCAGACCGAGTTCGAGGCCGGGCTCGGCGGCGGCAAGGCGATGAAGGCGGCGGGGGTGAAGAAGGCGATCTGCGTCAATCAGGAGGTTGGCAACGTCGCCCTCGACCTCCGCTGTCAGGGCTTTACCAAGGGTCTCGGAGAACCTGTCGACGTGGTCGCCGTCAATCTCAATGATCCCACCTCGATCAGCAGCGCCATCAAGGCCTATTTCAGCGCGCATCCCGATACCGACGGCATTCTCACTTTGGGGCCGTCCGCTGCAGAGCCGACGCTGCAGGCGCTTCAGGATCTGGATCTGCTGCAAAAGGTGAAGTTCGGCACCTTCGACCTGTCGCCGGGGGTGCTCGCGGCTGTCCGGGACGGCAAGATGATGTTCGCAATCGACCAGCAGCAGTTCCTGCAGGGCTATCTGCCGATCGCCTTGCTCTATCTCTACAACAAGTACGGTCTGATGCCGGGCGCCGACGTCCTCACGGGCCCCGGCTTCGTGACCAAGGACAATGCGGCAAAAGTCATCGATTTGAGCAAGCAGGGCATCCGCTGATAGCGGGTGTGGGCGCCGGCGCCGTCGCAAGGCGGCGCCGGCCGCAAGAGAAGAGCCGGCAAAAATCTGGCCTCGGCCCTGGGCCGGATGGCATCACTGGGAGGAGAAAGCATGACGGCGGCCTCCGCACATCCGGACGAGCGTCTCAAGGAGACGCCTCTCATGCGCCGGCTCATGATACGGCCCGAGCTTGGAGCCGTTGCAGGCGCGATTCTCGTCCTGCTGTTCTTCGCCATCGTAGCGGGCGGGAGCGGCATGTTCTCCATGCTCGGCGTCGTCACCTTCCTCGAGGTGTCGGCGCAACTCGGAATCATCGCGATCGCCGCGGCGATGCTGATGATTGCCGGCGAGTTCGACCTGTCCGTGGGCTCGATGATCGGCTTCGCCGGCATCGTCATCGCCATTCCGGCAGCGGAGTGGGGCTGGCCGCTCTGGCTGTGCATCGTGATCGCCTTCGGCGTTGCTGTCCTGGTCGGCTACATCAACGGCATGGTGGTCATCCGCACCGGTCTGCCGTCCTTCATCGTCACCCTTGCTTCACTCTTCATCCTGCGTGGCATCACCATCGGCGTCACCCGGGAAATGACCGGCCGCACGCAGATCCCGGGCCTGAGAGCTCTGGTCGCGCAGGATTGGCTGGCCCCGATCTTCGCCGGCAGAATCGGCACCGGCCTTTTTCAGTGGATGGCGAGTGCCGGCTGGATCACGGCCCGCTCCGACGGGACGCCGCAGGTTCCGGGCATTCCGATGTCGATCCTGTGGTGGCTGGTGCTGACCGTGATTGCCACCTATGTCCTGCTGCGAACCCGGATCGGCAACTGGATCTTCGCCAGCGGGGGCGACGCCGCTGCCGCGCGCAACGTCGGCGTGCCGGTGCGGCAGGTCAAGATCGGCCTTTTCATCACCACTGCCCTTGCCGCGACCCTGTTTGCGACCATCCAGTCCCTGGTTGCCGGATCGGCCGACGTCCTGCGCGGCGATCAGAAGGAATTCGAGGCCATCATCGCCTCGGTCATCGGCGGCTGCCTTTTGACCGGCGGCTATGGCTCTGCGATTGGCGCTTCTTTCGGGGCCCTCATCTTCGGAACCGTCGAGCAGGGCATCTTCTACACAGGCGTCAATACCGATTGGTTCAAGGTGTTTCTTGGCGGCATGCTGCTCATCGCCGTGATGTTCAACACTTATGTCCGCCGCAAGGCGACGGGAGGGCGATGATGACAACGGTTCCCGTCATCGATGTCCGAAACATCAGCAAGCATTTCGGCTCGGTCATCGCTCTCAACGAGGTCTCGATGGCAGTGCTGGCCGGAGAGGTGCACTGCCTGCTCGGCGACAACGGCGCCGGGAAGTCGACGCTCATCAAGACGCTTTCCGGCGTGCACCCGCCTTCGGCCGGGGAGATCGTGATCGAGGGCAAGCCGGTCGTGTTCCGTGGGCCGCGCGACGCCCTCGATCATGGCATAGCCACCGTGTACCAGGATCTCGCGATGATTCCCCTGATGAGCGTTACCCGCAATTTCTTCATGGGGCGGGAGATGGCCGTCATCAAGGGCAAGGGCCTCACGGAGCGATTCGACATTCATCGCGCGAACGAAGTCGCCAGGGAGGAGATGGCCAAGATCGGCATCGATGTCCGCGATCCGAACCAGGCCGTGGGGACGCTCTCGGGCGGCGAGCGGCAATGCGTGGCGATCGCACGCGCGGTCTATTTCGGGGCCAAGGTGCTCATCCTCGACGAGCCGACTTCGGCATTGGGGGTCAAGCAGGCCTCGGTCGTCCTGCGCTATGTCGCACAGGCACGCGCGCGGCGCCTGGGAGTCATCTTCATTACCCACAATGTGCACCATGCCTGGGCGGTCGGTGACAAGTTCACCGTGCTCAACCGAGGGCGCACCCTTGGGACCTTCGCCAAGGGCACGATCGCGCGCGAAGAGCTGCTCAACATGATGGCGGGCGGCCGCGAATTGGAGGAACTTGGCGCCGAGCTCGAGGAGTTCGCGCGGGTGGACGCAGCCAAGGGCGAGGAGTCGCCTCTCGAGGCCGGGGCTGCTGCCGAACGGGCGATGGCCGAGACGCTGCGCCAGGAAGTGGCGGAGGATCACAAGGCCGCCGGGCAGGAGCAGAACCGCCCGCACTGAGGGGCCGTAATACCGATCGCCTCGATCGGCCCGTTGCGCGGTCCCGCGAATCCGGTTGGTTAAGCCGGCCTCCGACGGGAACCGCGATCTGCCTCAAAATGGACAGCAACCTCCGCGCAGGAAGGGCGTTTCCCTCTCGTGAAACTGTCAGGAGTCACGACTCAGGAGTGTCACATGCGAAACCTGCGCGTGATCGTCGCGGGTCTTGCCCTACTCGGCGCCGTGAGCGCCGTCGACTTGGCGACACCGCGATCCACCATGGCCGCGGAGATCATCATCCAGACAGCTCCGCCCACCCCTCGTTACGAGCCGATCCCCACCGCACCACCCGGGCGCTATGCCTGGATCCCGGGATATTGGAGCTGGGGAGGCCGCGGCTTCGTCTGGGTGCCCGGCCGCTACAGCCCGATGGCGGCGCACTACAATGCCTGGATCCCCGGTCATTGGCAGTCGCGGGGCCACGAGTGGTTCTGGGTTCCGGGCCGCTGGAGATAGAACTCCCATCCGAACATCACTGCGGCCGGCAAAGCCCGGGCTTCGGCCCGGGCTTTGCCGCTGTGACAGGTCCGAAACCTCGTACCTCCAAGCTAACGATCTGCTATAGCAGCGCTCATGCTGACCATTTTCCGCGACCGGGCCAAAGGGCTGGAAGAATCGCCGACGCCCGAGGAACTCGCCCAAGCGATCTGGATCGATGCGCTCGATCCGACCGATGAGGAAAAGGCGCGGATCACTGCGGCCACGGGACTCTACGTCTCCTCCCATGCCGAGCTCTCGGAGATCGAAAGCTCCAGCCGCTTCTACGAGGAAGAGGGCGCCATCTATCTCAGCCTGCCGGCGATCTCCGCCAACGACACCGAATTCTGCATCACCGCGCCCACCGGCTTCGTCCTGACGCCGGAGCGGATCCTCACCATCCGATTCGCCGCGCTCCAGCCCTTCGCGACCGTGGCCCAGCGCCTGACTCAGCGCAGCGGCACCCAGAAGTCCAGTGCCCCACCGAGCAGTGCTGCGATCTTCATGGCCCTTCTCGAGGCCCTGGTCGAGCTGATGGCGGATCTGATCGAGCGCGTGCGCGGTGATCTCGACGGCATCTCCGCCGACATCTTCAGCCATCACGCCCCCGGGGTCGGCGCCGGCCGGTCCGCTGCCGAGCTCCAGAAGGCCCTGCAGACCATGGGGCTGGTCAACGATCGCCTCTCGCGCATCCGGGACAGCCTTCTGGTGTTCCATCGCATCACGCCCTACATCACCCAGAGCACGGCCGAATGGCTTCCCAAGGAGCTGCGGCCGCGGCTGAAGACCCTGCGCCAGGACGTCGCCTCCCTCAGCGACTACGACAATCACCTGACCGAGAAGCTGCAGTTCCTCCTCGATGCAGTGCTCGGCTTCATCACCATCAACCAGAGCAACATCATCAAGGTGATGACCGTGGTCGGCGTGATTGGCGTACCCCCGACCCTGATCGCCAGCATCTACGGCATGAACTTCGAGCATATGCCCGAGCTGCACACCGCTTGGGGGTATCCCGCGGCCCTGCTCGCGATCCTGGCGAGCGCGATCCTGCCAATCCTGTGGTTCCGGCGCCGCGGCTGGCTTTGAGCCGCGCCGCTTTGAGCCGGGTCGCTTCGTGCCGGATCAGGGCGACTGATGCGCGGCCGACACGATGGCGTGGGAGAGATAGAGCACGAGCGCCAGGCCCAGCAGCACCAGCAGGATGGCGAGCGCGATATCGGCGCGCGTCCCCTCGACCGACTTGACCTCGGCGCTGGCGATATCCCGGTTCGTCCTGACGAAGCGGATCGCGGCCACGATGGTGATGGCGACCCCGGCCAGCAGCAGCCCGAGGCCGGCGCTCCGCCCGAAGCCGCCGCCCGTAGAAGGCACCTTGGTGCCCAGAGTCACGGCCGCCATCTGAAGGAAGAGATCGAACCGCTCGAGCAGGAAGCCGAAGGCCATGAGCGCGATGGCGGTCCGCACCCAGGCGAGGAAGGTGCGCTCATTGGCCGCGTAATCGTTGAAACTCTTGATCACTGCGCCTCGCTCCGGCAATGCCAGAAGCCCAACAGTAGTGGATCGCCGAGCCCGGAGGCAACAAAGGGCTGGAAGATCAATAGTCCATGCGCCAGTCGAAGCCCACACGGCTGGCGGAGGTGGCGCCGACGCTGCTGTAGCCGGTCACATGGGGAAGCAGGTCCACCTCCACCCGGGCGCTCGAGGATTGAACCGAGGCGCCCTGTTCGACGCCAACATAGACGCCCGGCGCCACATATTTTCCGCCGCTGACAGTGGGCGTGCCGGTCGACTCATTGTTGCCGCCATTGCTGCCGCTGCCGATGTCGAGCCGGTCGAGGCCCAGGCTGCTGCGCAGCTGGTCGAGCACGCCGGGCCCGCCGGTTGCCAGGGACTTCGCCGCGAAGGCGAGCTGCAGCCCCTGGGAGGTCGTTATACGGCCCGCACTGGTGCCGAACAGTACCCGCGCCAGGATCTCGTCCTGGGGCAGCTCTGGGGTCGAGGAGAGCTCCAGATGCGGGGCATCGAGGCTGCCAGTGAGGGTCACCTGGGCCGTGATGCTGGTGGCACTGTATTCCGCCAGAAGATCGACCCAGGGGTCATCGAAGGAGCCGCTCGGGAAGCGGATCGTGCCGCGCCGGATGATGAAATCCTTGCCCAGGAGGTTGAGGCTGCCGCGTACGATGGTGAAGCCACCGTCGATCACGGGGGCCGCGGTGTTGCCGGTCACCGCAATGTCACCGCTCCATTCGCTGTTCAGGCCGTGGCCGCGCACGTAGATCTGCCCCGGCGCCGTCACCTTGAGGTCGAGGTTCATCGGCACGGCCGGGGGCGTATTGTCCTTCTGCTTCGCAGCCGCCAGCACCCGGGCGGTGCGCTCGGGGTCGCGGCTGTCGATCTCGACGACACTGAGATTGGCGATGGAGGGCGGCAGGGAATCGGGAATTCGCAACTCGCTGCGCCAGAGCGTCACGCGGCCATAGAGCGAGGGCGAGGTTGCCTTGCCGCTTGCGCGGAGCTCTGCATCCACCGGGACCACCGCCACGTCGCTGTTGGCGACAAGGAAATTCGTCAGTTTCGCGTTAAAGTCCAGGCGGGGCGAATCGCCGGCAAGGTCGAGGCTGCCCGACCCCTGAAGCCGACCGGACTTGCTGTCATGGGCCTCCAGATGCGTCAGCGTCAGCCGTGTCTGATCGCCGGTGAGCTCGAGGGCAAGCCCGCGCAGCTCCGTCCCATAGTCCTGGTTGAGATAGCTGCCATTGGCGATGGTGACCTTGCCGCCCATGGTCGGGACCGCCGGCGTACCGGCGACGGAAAGAGCGATCTTGTAATCGCCGGCGATCCGGTCCTCACCCGTGGGCAGGATCTGCGCCAGCTTCTGCAGCTTGCCATCCCCGGAAAGCCGGAGCTGAACTTCAGCCGATTGCGGCACGGCGACTGCAAAGGGCCGTGCCGAGAGCTGCAGCGGCAGGCTGCCGCTGGCGGCGATCAGCTCGTCACCCAAAGCGGAGATCTTGCCCTCCAGGCCCATGCGGCCGGCCGCCGGCGCGAGCGCGAGCTC
The DNA here is from genome assembly GCA_036270995.1 of Dongiaceae bacterium. Taxonomy (GTDB): domain Bacteria; phylum Pseudomonadota; class Alphaproteobacteria; order Dongiales; family Dongiaceae; genus DASXQK01. Next base: position 6,631 of record DATBBO010000725.1, read on the forward strand.
GAGCTGGAGCGGCGGCAGCTGCTTGGCGGTATCGCCCAGCCCGAGGAAGCGCAGGTCCCTGCCATGAAGGGTCAGCCGTCCCGCCGGCGCCGAGGCGGGTCCGTTGAGATTGGCCGTGGCATCGATACTGCCCTCGACGCGCTGGCCCGCCAGCCTCCCGAAGGGCCGGAGCGGAAGCTTCTGGATGGCGAGCGCGGCGCGAAGCTGATTGCCCTCCAATGCACCCGAGCCCGTCACGCTGCCACCGGCCAGGCTCAGCGCCAGATCCTCGAACCTGGCATTGCCGCCGCCAAAAGAAAGCCGGAGCGGCCGCTGCAGGCTCGCATTGTCGCCGCCAAGCGCTGCCACGAACCGGCTGAGGCTCACCTGCTGCGCCCGGCCCTTCGTCTGCCAATCTCCGGCAAGATCGAGCGCCAAGGCGAGGCTGCTGCGATCCGGCGGCGCGCCGGGAAGGTTGAGGGTGCCTTTGGCGGCGGCGGAGAAGCCGAGCTGGCCGGCCGCGCCGCTGATCGCCTGGGCGCTGGCATGGCCGATCTGGAGCTGGCCGGCGGCAAGCTCCGTGAGCGTGAGATCGGCCTGGCCCAGCGGGTTCGC
>DATBBO010000726.1:0-6582 GCA_036270995.1 Dongiaceae bacterium
CGGCCATCCGCCATCGCCAATGAATGGTGCGGCGATGAGTGAAATGGCGCCCAGCCTTCGCTTCGGCGGGTGCTCGGCGAGGAGATGGATTAGGATGGTCCCGCCGACGGAATGGCCGATGAGGATCGCGCCGTCGTTCAGCTCGTCGAACGCGTCGAGCAACGCGGTCTTCCAGGCCCAATAGTGCGGGTCGGCTTCGTTCGGCATTCGCGGATAGAGGACGGGGTAGCCCGCGCCGAGCTCGCGCTCGAGGCTTCGGACCAGCTTGTCGTCCCACGCGTCGTGCACGGCCTCTCCGGCGCCTTGAACGAACAGAACCTGAATCGGCATCTGACAGGCCTCCTTTGGAACGATTCCGCATTTGGAGGAAGAAGCTTCTGCCGATATCGCAACCCTGTCACAGCTTTGCCGGAACCCGACATTCCCGGAGTTCGTTGGAAACTACGAGGCCGTCGCGACGGTGGTCGCCGAATCCCGACGCGCATCCGCCGCCTGGCCGTTTTCCGACTACCCCGGCGTTTCCCAAAACAGACGGAGGCGACAATGGGTTCGATCACGGCCATCGCGACGGGGCTCACGCCCGTCGAACGGATGTATTTCGCCTGGGACGACGCACTGGCGCGCAACGATGCGCCGTCGTTGCTTGCCCTCTATGCCGAGGATGCCTGGTTCGAAAGCCCGCTGGTGCCGCATCTGCTCGGCACGGAGAGCGGCGTGCTCCACGGGCGCAAACAGCTGCGGCCTCTCTTCGACAGGCTGGCGGAGCGGAAGCCCCCGGTCAGGCAGTATGGGCGCACCGGCTATCTCACCGACGGCAAGCGCCTGATCTGGGAATACCCGCGCGATGCCGGCCGCGGCGAGCAGATGGACTTCGCCGAGGTGATGGAGCTGAACGATGAGGGGCTGATCCAGCGGCACTGCGTCTATTGGGGCTGGTTCGGCATCCGCGTTCTTCAGCGCAACGGAAACCATCGCTAGGAGGCGGCGTCGCGCCGAAAGGCCGGCATGCGCAGAGGAGAGGGTGGATGAGCGATCGGGACCCCATCGGTGTTGCCGCACAAAGCCGGACGGAGCCGCACAGGCGCGCAACGGCCAAGATCACCGTTCAGACCGCCGAAACCAGGCCCTACGACCAGACCACGCACCCGGCCCTGGTGGAGATCCGGCTCTTCGAGACATTCACCGGCGAGATCGAGGGCGAATCGCCGGTTCGGGCGCTGCAGGTCCTCCGCCGGGACGGAAGCGCTTGCGTCGTCAGCTTGCAGCGATTCCATGGGAAGCTGGGGCGCCGCCGAGGCACCTTCGTGCTGCAAGGCGCCGAAACCGTCGAGCAGGGCAGCATCAAGGGGAGATGGTTCGTCGTTCCGGGATCGGGCACGGGCGAGCTCGCCGGGTTGCGCGGCGAAGGCGGCTTCGAAGGGGCCTTCGGCAAAGGCTCCGAGGGATGGCTGGAGTACTGGTTCGAATGAGAGGGGCGCTCCGGGCTCTCAAGCGGGCGGCAGCCTGACCACTCATCTGACGATCGGCATTGCGAGCGCCGAGGCCGCTCGTTCAGGCGGGCAGGGCGTCCTTGTAGATCCTTCCGTCCTTCATGATGATCATGAGGCTCTTTTCCGGGCTGGCCAGAAGCGCGATGTCGTCGATCGGGTTGCCGTCGATGACCAGCAGGTCGGCGAACGCGCCCTCCTCGATGACGCCCAACTTTCCCTGGTACGGGTTGCGCGGACCGGACATCGCCAGAAGCTCGGCGTTGACGGAGGTCGCCATCCTCAGGATGTCGGCATTGTCATACCAACGGGTCAGATGAGTCAGCATCACGCCCTGGCGCTCGGCTACCGTGCTGGAAAACAGCAAGTCGGTTCCGAACGCGGTCTTGATCTTGTGTTCTTTCGCGAGAGGGTAAACCGTCTTCGTACCGGCGATCATCTGAAGCAGGTTGATACGGCTTTGGCCGGTCAAGGGAGGCGCATCCTCATCGCTGAGGAAGGGCTGCGTGCTGAGCCATATGCCCTTTTCCGCCATGAGCATGGCCGTCGCCTCGTCCATCAGATGCCCGTGCTCGATGCACTGCGCCCCGGCGGCGATCGCCCGCTGGATCTGAGCCGACGGGTAGGCGTGCACGGCCACGTAGGTGTTCCGGTCGGCCGCGGCCTCGACGCCCGCGCGGAGCTCGGGCTCGCTGTAGGTGAACATGTCGAGCGTGGTACGCGGCGAGGCGACGCCGCCGCCGCCCACGAGCTTGATCTGCGAGGCGCCCTGGAGCAATTGCTCGCGCACACGCAGGCGAACCTCGTCGGCGCTGTCGGCGATATTCGTGGCGCCCGTCCGCTCCATATAGCTCAGCGGGCCGCCCGGGCTCCTCGGCAGATCGGAAAGCGGACGCAGGTCGCCGTGGCCACCCGTCGTCGTGATCATGGCGCCCGAGGGGTAGATGCGAGGGCCCGGCACAAGCCCGTCGTCGATCGCCTGCTTCAAGGCGAAGGACGGGCCGCCGAGGTCCCGGACGGTGGTGAAGCCCCGCATCAGCGTGCGCTCGGCCTCGGCGGCGGCGGCAAGGAAGACATAGCCGATGTCGGCCGAAAACAGCGCGGGCACCGGGAGTGCGGCGAAGATCGCATGCCAATGCGCATCGATCAGGCCGGGCATCATGACCCGTCCGCCGCAATCGATCACCCGCGCGCCGTCCGGCGGGGCCACCTCGCCGGCCGCGATCAGCTTGATGCGACCGCCTTCGACAAGGAGGCCAAGGCCCCCGCGCAAGGCCGTCGAGGTTCCGTCGAAAAGCAGAAAGTTCCGGAACAGGATCGGTGGCATGGGGGGGGAGGGCGCCGCCTGCGCACCGGCCGGCCGAGCAAGCCCGAGCGAGGCGAGCGTCGCGAGCGAGGCGCCCATGCCGGCGATGAAGCCGCGTCGCGACAACTCCCGTCCGATCCGGTGCGTGGCGAGCTGAAGCTGCGGCAGGCAGCAGGAACAGGCGCTGGAGCCGGAAGAGTGGAGGTGATCGGCGGGTGGCCTTCCGTCTTCTGCAGGCATGACGGACCTCCTGGCAATCTGGACTGGTGCCCGATCCGGGCATCTGGATACTATCCTATGCCGTCAATTCGGGGCATAGAGATCCTATGACCGCGTCGGAACGGATCGACCAGATGATCGCCGGCCTCACGGACTGGCGGGGCAAGACCTTCGCCGACATCCGCAAGGCCATCCTCGCGGCCGACCCGGAGATCGTCGAGGAATGGAAGTGGATGGGAAGTCCCGTCTGGTCGCGCGACGGAATGATCGCCGTCGCCGATGCCCATAAGGGCAAGGTGAAGCTGACCTTTGCCCATGGGGCGCAGCTTGCGGATCCCGACAAGCTCTTCAATGCGGGCCTCGAGGGCAATGCCCGGCGCGCGATCGATTTTCTCGAGGGCGACCGAGTCAACGGGCATGCGCTCAAGACCCTCGTCCGCGCGGCGATCGACTACAACCGGCGCAATCTGAAGAAGAACGCGCCTGGGGGGGGCCGGGGGAAGGCGCAGAAGAGTAAGAAGACCTGAAGCTGCGCTCGTTGTCGCACGATCCTCCTTCCCCCTTTCCCGCCATTGGCGGGAGAGGGCCGGGGTGAGGTGGCTCGCGGAGTTTGTCCGTTCCTTGATTTTGTCGCGGCGGTACCCCCTCACCCCGACCCTCTCCCCCGTTCCGGGGGCGAGGGGGAAGAGGCGCGGCGCGATGCGGTTTTCTTCTTTTCGCGCTCTATTCGCAGGGAAGCCCCACCGCGCGGGGCGGCGGGGCCCTGGTGTCTGACGTGCTCGATGAATGCGCGCAGCTTGGGCAGAACCTGGCGCCGGCCGGGATGGTAGAGAAAAACGCCCGGCGTCGTGACGGCGAAGGGCGTCAACAGCGTCTGCAATCGGCCCTCGGCAATCGGCGCGCGGGCGATGGGCCCGGGCAGCTGGGCGAGCCCGAGACCCCGGATCGCCGCCCCGAGAAGCGTCGGGTAGTCATGGGCGATGAGGGGGCCCGAGACGACGGCCTCCACCGCCTTGCCGCCATCGACGAAGGACCAGGGCGCGATCGACCCGTTCGAGCGGCGCATGCGGAGGCACGCATGGCCCCTGAGATCGCCGATGCGCGCCGGGCGCTTGTGCCGGCTGAGATAATCGGGGCTGCCGACAACCACGAAGGGGAAGGGGGGTGTCAGCCGCACGGCCACCATATCGGGCGCGATGAACTGGCCGAGACGGATGCCGGCATCGAAGCCGCCCGCCACCAGATCCACCATCTCCTCGCTGGCGGCGATCTCGAGCTCGATCTCGGGATAGGCCTCGGTGAAGGAGACAATGACCGGCTCCAGGATCAGCGGGACGACCGCGCGCGGAACGGCGAGGCGCAGGAGTCCGCTCGGCCGTTGCCCGAGGTCACGCGCGGCCTCGCTCGCGGCGATGAGCTCGTCGAAGGCGGGCCCGGCGCGCTCGAGGAAGCGTTTACCCGCCTCGGTCAGGCCGACGCTGCGGGTCGTGCGGGCGAGGAGTGCGGCGCCGATGCGCGCTTCGAGGGCTCGGATCGCCTGGCTGACCGCCGAGGGCGTGACGCCGAGCGCCGCCGCCGCGCGGCTGAAGCTGCGGTGCCGGGCAACGCTCAGGAAGGTCTCCACCCCGTCGAGGGCGCCCTGCCTGACTGTGAAGTTCTGCTTCATAGCCCATCGACATTATCGCGGATAGTCGCCTGCCGGAAGCGGCCCTATATCCGAGCCGCAAATCACCGGAGCCTTGGAGGAATCCTGCCATGACCGATGCGCTCGATGGGGTGCGCGACCATTATCGCGCGACCGGCCTGACCCAGCGGCTGAAGACGGCGCTCGCCGCTCTCGGGCCGGAGGACCAGCAGCTCACACCCCAGCAGCTGGGAACCCTGGACCAGTTTCATACCAGGGGGCTCACCGCGACCGCCGAGCTTGCAAGGCTGGCCGGGATTACCGCGCAGATGTCGGTTCTGGACGTCGGCTCAGGCATCGGCGGGCCGGCGCGCTTTCTGGCGGCGACCCATGGCTGCCGGGTTACGGGCGTCGATCTCAGCGAGCCCTTCGTGGAGGCCGCGCGCTATCTGACCGGGCGCACGGGACAGACGGCGCAGCTCTCGTTCCAGACCGCAAGCGCGCTAGAGCTTCCCTTCGAGGACGCAACCTTCGATGCCGCGCTGCTGCAGCATGTGGCGATGAACATAGCCGATCGGCCGCGGCTCTACCGCGAGATCCGGCGCGTGCTGAAGCAGGGCGGCAGGTTCGCGACCTATGATGTGGTGCTCAACGGCGGTGAGCCGCACTATCCTGTGCCGTGGGCGCGAACGCCGGAAACGAGCTTTCTGCTGACGGCCGCAGCGACCGGCGAGGCGATCGAAGCGGCCGGGTTCCAGAGACTGGCATGGCAAGACGACACCGAGGCCGCCAAGGCTTGGACCGCCCAACTCCGCGCCTCCGGCCCGCCGCCTGCGCCGAATCTCGGCGTGGTGATGGGGCCGGACTTCGCGCAGCTCGCTGCCAATCTGGGAAGAAATCTCATGGAGGGCCGGCTCGGCATCCTGACCGCGGTCTTCGAGGCCGCATCGATCCGCTAGGAGGCGCCGATGTCACCGGAAATCATCTTCAACCTCCAGCTCGTGCTCGGCTATGTCGCATGGCTGCTCTGCTTCGGCGCCTATATCCTGCCGAGGCTCAAGGCGATGGACCGCATCGAGGCGCATCGCGCGATCGCGACCCTCCACAGCTTCCGCTTCTTCGGGCTCGTCTTCATCCTTCCCGGCGTCGTGGGCAGCCTGCCCGCGGGCTTCGGCCCCTTAGCCGCCTATGCCGACCTGGCGACCGGGGTGCTGGCCATGCTGGCGCTTCTCGCGGTCAGGATGCGTCCGCTGTTCTGGCTGTTCGTCGTCGCCTTCAATCTCGTGGGGGTGGTCGACCTCCTTCTCGACTATTACCACGCGATCCAGCTGGGGCTTCCTCAGGTGGCGGGGCAGCTGGGCGCAGCCTATGCGATCCCGGTGATCTACGTGCCCCTGCTGATGATCACCCATGTGGTTGCGTTCTATCTGCTGTTGCGTCCCCAGCCGAAGGCGGCGCGGGCCTTTGCCGGAGGTGCGGCCGCATCCTAGAATCGGGCGCATGAGCGCGTTGCGAAGGGATAAGCAGGCCGCCATCGCGGCCGTTGCCAGGCACTTCTCCGCGAGCTGGGAAGAGGGCGGCGGTTCGCCCGACGCCTATGTCACCGATCGCGGGCAAGCGGATTGCCGCCGAGATCGCGGCGATCGGGCGCAAGCGCGCCGAACGGAGCGAGCTCGCCAAGCCGCGCTTGCGGTTCGACAAGGTCGTGCTGCGGCTCATCGGCGGCCTGCAGGAGGCGTTGGGGGAGGAGGTTCCGGAAGGCCAGGCACTGATACTGACCGCCACGGCCCCGATACGGCTGCCAGCGAAGACGGCGGCGGCGCTGGAAGACAGGATCCGAGCCTGTCTTGCGCGCCGGTCCGCAAAGGTGGAAGTCGGGGAGACGATCCACGGCAACCGTGTCCGGGTTCGCCTCGTGAAGGACATCTCAAGGCGCGCCTCGAAGG
>DATBBO010000727.1:0-2010 GCA_036270995.1 Dongiaceae bacterium
GACGGCCCCCACCTGCATCCTCCGCAGCCTCCTGCCGTCATTTTCGCCGCCGGTCGGATGCGGATCGCTCATCCGGTGCCCCCTTTCTCGTCATGCTCGGGCTTGTCCCGAGCATCCACGTCTTGGGGCGCTGCGCGTGGAAATGCCGACAAGACCTGGTCAAATGCCGCTATTCACGGCAGGCAAACTCGTGGATGGTCGGCCTCCGCCGACCATGACGCTGGAGAGGGCGAGGCTTGCCGCTGCGGCGGTTCCGCGAACGACGTGGATGGCCGGGACTTCTCCCCGGATCAAGTCCGGGGACGGCCATGACGCATTGGGGCGACTGGGAACGCCTCCGCGGAGTGCAGGGAAGGGGCAGATTTGGAGAGAGGAGGCTGCCGCTCGGGAGGCGGAGCCTCGGCCTCGCCGGGAGCCTGGCTCTGCTGTTGATCGGGCTAAATCTTTGGTTGGTCGCCTAGGTCTCTTACCCGTCATCCCGGCGCAATCCCCGGATCAAGTCCGGGGAGGGATCCAGGGTTGCAAGAGCTCGCTGGTTGCCCTGGACCCCGGCTTTCGCCGGGGTGACGGAAGCAGGTGGTGACGCCTGCGCGGTCTAGGTGAATGCCCGCGTGACGACGACGCTAGAGATGCTCGCGCTCGACGTCCTCGATGGAGAGGCCGAGCTTGGAGAGCCCTTCCTCGATCTCGTCGGCGAGGTTCGGCGTGCCGACCAGATAGGCGACCGCGCGCTCGTTGCGGGTTTCCCTGGCATCGCTCAGCGCCTCCTCCCAATCGGCGGCGTCGTAGTCGCCCCGGCCGAGCCAGCTGAGGGCGATGAGCTCGGCCATCTCGTCCTCGTTCAGATTGTCCAGCGCGTCGACCAGCTCTTCATAGGTCGGATCGTCGGCATAGTCTTCCAGCACCTCGCGCTCCTCGTCATCGGCGGGGTCGGAGCCCGGATCCGGCTCGACGGGATCGACCTTGGCATCGAACTCGCGCGCCTTGATGATGATGAAGCCCAGCTTGTCGAGGCTGATGGAAAGCTCGACCTCGGGGGGAGTATCCATATCCTCTGACCTCCACGTCTTCGAAGGTTCACGCCCCTGGAACAACTCAGATCAACCGAGGGAGGCGACGGGGATCATGCGTCATGACTATGACAAGACAAGCCTCGCCTTCCGTCAACCGGCAATGAGTTGCGCCGCGATGCGTTCCGTGACGGGCCGCTTGCGTCGGCGGCGGCGAGGGCCTAAAGCCAGCGAGGCCCCGGGGGCCCGAGCAAAGAGGGGAGGGAATGACGACGCAAGGATCGAAGCCAGGACCGCAGCCGGGTCTCACCCATAGCCGGTCCCTGATCGTCGAGCCCAGCATCACGGTGCCGGCACTGCCGGCGCTGCTCGGCGCCTTCACCGATATGCCGCCGGTGCTGGCGACCGCCTGCATGGTCGGATTCGTGGAGACCACCTGCATGGAGGCGCTGACGCCCCATCTGGCACCAGGGCAGAAGACCGTAGGCATTCATGTCGATCTCAGCCATGTCGCGGCGACACCCTTGGGCATGCGGGTGACCGCCGAGGTGGAGCTCGTCGCCGTGGAGGGGCGCAAGCTGCGCTTCAAGGTGGAGTGCCGCGACGAGCAGGAGATCATCGGCGCCGGCTTCCATGAGCGCGCCATCATCGAGGAGGCCAGATTCCTGGCGCGGCTGAGGATGAAGGCGACCGGCTGAAGGAGCGGCCGCGGGTGGCGGCCGGGAAAACAGGGAGGATCCGGATGGATTATCGCGATCGTCACGTGGTGGTAACCGGCGGCACCGGCGCGCTGGGGCGCGCGGTGGTAGGCGCCTTGCTGGCGGCGGGCGCCCATTGCCATGTGCCCTACCGGCAGGAGCGGGAGAAGGAGGGGCTGCCCGGCGGGTTGCTGAGCCTGATCCCCGCGGCGAGCCTGGCGGATGAGGAGGAGGTGGCGAAGCTCTTTGGCGGGCTGCCCTCGCTCTGGGCCTCGATCCATATCGCCGGCGGCTTCGCCTTC
>DATBBO010000728.1:0-7826 GCA_036270995.1 Dongiaceae bacterium
CCCGTCGCGTTCAGCGCCCCTTGCAGCACCGAGGGCATGCCCACGATCACATAGTTGATCGCCAGAGACGAGGGATTGGGCTGATTGAAATTGACCGTCTCGTTCGGCGCCGTCGAGAAGGTCTGCCAGTTGATGTCGATCACCTGGCTCTGCTGATTGATCGTCGTCGTCGTCCCGCCATAGGCGATGTTGCCCTGGCCGCTGGTGATCTGGCCCCCGGTCGGACCGGCCTCCGCGATCCCGCCACCGCCCAGCAGCACCACGCCGCTCAGCAGCACCATCAGGCAGCTCGACATCTCCTGGCGCTTCTTGTTCCGCCAGCGGCGCCACCGGAACTCGATCCGACCGTCACGAAGATGGAGATCGCCCTGCATGGCAAGCACCCCTCTGCTGCGACCGGCCGTCGCCAGCACCGCCTGGACCGGGTCGCTGGAAACTCGCACGGCAGTCCGCAAACGCTACCGCAGGGCGCGGCAGATTTTGTGATCTTGTCGTGGCCAGAGGTTAAGGGAATCGCGATTCTAGGAATCCAGGCCTATCCAGGGGCCTCGGTTTCAGGGTCCTTGCGAATTTTGGATGTTCATGTTATGTTCTATATAGAAATACAAACGAAAGTTGCGTAAAAATGGCTGCAGAATATCCCTTTCGTCTCGCCCCTGTCGCCGCCGGCCGCGGCATTTCCTGTGACGCTCGGGGCTGTTATGCGGGGATGGTGCCACTCCTCCAGCGACGGCAGGATTCAGGCGGCCAGGAATTCTGGTCAGCGCGGCCGCAGCCAGATCTCGATGAGGCGCTGAGCACACGCTATGGCCATCCCGTCGACATGTCGGCAAAGCTCGTAGGCCTGTCCGCCATCGCCGATGCGCTGAACAAGGGCGACATCTTTCGTGCGCAGCTCGGCGCACTGGCCCTCAGACTCCCCGACCCACCGGAGTCTGCGTCCGGCACCGATCCCCGGCAGCTGGCTGCGCTGTTACATGGCAGCGACATGCTGCGGCGGGGGCAAAATTCCTCTCCGCCCGCGTATGATAGTCAGAGCGGTACATGCGGTTCGCCCGCCGGAGGGCCGGCCTCTGGTCCGCAATACGCGAGGGACCCACGAGTTATTCCGGCCCAGGAGCTCATTCCATTTCCTGAAATTTGGGAGATGCCCTGGATGCGTCCTTGGCTGCGGCCAGCGCCCCCGACGATGCCTTGGGACTACCTCAGGCCAGGACCCGTGAGACCTGACATGCCATGGTACGGACCGAACTATTATTAGCGAAAGAACGCTTCACCGACGTCACCTGGAGAGCCTGATCCATATGATTCTGAGCGGTGTAAGGAGCAACGTGCCGATGCTGATGAATTCTGCCGTGGTCTTAAGAGGGACAATAAGTTGGGCACAGACGATTACAGGGGTTTCGGCGACACCATCGAGCAATGCTGGCGTGCGGTTGTGTCACCTGAATGTGGTGGAGCATCCGATCCTGGCTGGAGGATTAGAATATAGGCGAGTCTAAGGCCCTACTACGGAGCCAGCCAGAAAGATAGGAAGTATGGCCAGCAAGGCTATCACCCACATCACCTTCGGCATGCGCGGTGAGAGAAATCTTCGGGTGGCGCTGAAGAAAGCTGGGCGTCGCGAACGAGTCGTGCCTTTGTGGGAGGATTTCAGCATCGGGCCCATCGATCCGCCGGACCCGGCGGCTCGATGGGCATGGGCAGAGCGGGAGCTGGGACTCTTTCCCCATTCCCGAACGCTATTCACGAAGAAGAACAATGCCTGGGACTTCGCTTTATTGCCGCGTAGCCGCAAGATCGCCTGGGTCGCGCGGCGCCGGTTACATGAGTATTGCGGCTTCCTCGAGTGGCTCTGGCGGCTCGGCGACCAGCCCTTCGATGTCGTCGATCTCCACGACGTCGTTGTCGATCGGCATCACCGTGACGGCACATCCGAGCGTTACGGCCCAACTTGCCTTGCCAGCCTCTTCTCCGAGGAGATCCAGGACAACGCGCTCTGGGACCTTGCGCAGCCGCTATCCCCAGAGAGGCGCCAGCACTATCACGATGTTTGGGGAAGGTTGCGGACCGAGAATGCCGCCTTCCGGGTCTGGAAGAACGGCGAGCTCGTCTCGGCACCGAACACCCACTATGACGACGTCATCCTCGGTCATGCAGGTCCTCGTTCTCTCAAAGTCGCCTGGGTCATCCGGCAGCCGAAAGACGCCGACCCCACCTACGAGGCCTGCGAGTATGTCTTTCACGGCCGTCTCCACAAGCTGGTCGAGGCGGGCCTGCTCGAGGCCTATGGCGACATCGCCAAGCCGGGCTATAGCGAGGTCATCCGGACCGAGGCCGGTCCGTCGAAGGTTGCAGGATGACGATTGAGCCCGTCATTCACGTGACCTTCGGCATGTACGCCGACAACACGCTGCGAGACGCGCTGAAGCAGGCGGGCCGGCGCGACTGCGTCGTGCGGCTCTGGGACGATCTCAGCCTGGGGCCGATCGACCCGCCCGAGCCGGCGGCCCGCTGGGCTTGGGCAAGAGAGGAGCTTGGTCTCCATGCCCACCATCGGCATATGTTCGCGGACAAGAACAATGCCTGGAACGCCGCCCTGGCGATTCCCGGTCGCCGCGTCGCCTGGGTCGCGCGACACATGGCCCATGAATATTGCGGCTTTCTCGAATGGCTGCGGCGTCTGGGCGATACGCCCTGCGAGATCGTCGATCTCCATGACGTGACCTTCGACTGGCATATGCAGGACGGCACGGTGGAGCCTGCGGAGGTGTCATCCGTCGGACATATCCACCCCGAGCATATCGTCGACAATGCGTTCTGGGATCTGGCGCGACCGCTCTCCTTGCAGGAGCGGCGGCAATATCTCGTGCTATGGGACAAGCTGCGGGCCGAGAATGCACCCTTGCGGGTGCTGAACGGCGATGCCTTGGTCTCGGCACCGATCTCGCACTACGACGATCTCGTTCTCGCCGACACCGCGGAGAACTTCCGCAAGGTGGCCCGCATCGTCGGCTCGGCGCTGGGCTGGGGCCGCAACACGCCGAAGGCCAACCTTTATGTCTTCCATGCGCGGGTGAACAAGCTGGTCCAGACCGGCGTCCTGGAGGCGAAGGGCAACATTGCCCAGATGCGCTATAGCGAGGTCCGGCGCGTCCGGAAGCCCAAGACGAAGACCGCCGAGATCCGATAGCCGGCGCGCCGCGAATCAGCTTGTCGGCTTGGGCCGCGTCTCCGGCATCGCCCCCCAGACGAAGAACACCGCCGCCACCCCGGCAAAGGCGAGCGCCGAGAAGGCGAAGGGCTCGCCCGCACGGTCGGCGATCCAGCCGGCGACACCGGTGCTGGCGGTGGCACCGATCCCCATGGCGAAGCCGACGAAGCCCAGCGCCAGGTTGTAGTGGCCGCTCCGCCCCGCGATATCGGCGGTGATCAGGGGCAGCAGCACGCCGAGGCTGGCGCCGGCGATGCCGTCCAGCACCTGGAGGCAGACCAGGGCGATCGGATCGGTCGTGACGGCGAAGAAGAGGCCGCGCAGGGGCAAAGTGGCGAAGCCCAGCATCAGCACCAGGCGGCGGCCCCGGCGTTCCGCCAGCGCCCCGACGGAAGGCGAGATCAGGGCCACGACGATCTGGGGCAACACGATGGAGGCGGCGATGAAGAGCGCCGCCGCGCCGCCGCCGCGCTTGGTGAGCGTGCTGCCCGCCAGCGGCAGCATGGCCGCATTGGCGAAAGTGAAGAGGGCCGTGGAGAGCGCGAAGATCACGAGCCGGCGATCGGCGAAGAGCTTGCCCAGTTCCCTCGCCCGACGCCACCTCGAACGGCCAGGCGCCGTTCCTGCGGTCTTGCCCCGGGGCCTGCGTGCGGTCGCGGTTCCGGCGCGCCCGGAGCTGTCGCCGATGCCCCTGAGGGGGCGAAGAACGGCGAAGGCCGGCAGGGTCAGGAGCGCGGTCAGATAGAAGACGAAGGCCTGGGGTAGGAAATAGCCGCAGGCGCCCATGAGGGCCGCGCCGATACCATTGCCGATGGAGGCGAAGCGGGCATTGCGGCCGAGGCGAAGGCCGAGCGCGCCTTTCCCCGCGATCGCCAGGCTGATGGCGGCGATCACCGGCCCCAGCGTACAGCTCGAGAAGCCATGCAGCACCTCGGCCAAATAGACCGAGAGCGGCACCGGCCGGATGGCGAAGAGGAGTGCGGAGAGGAAGAAGGCCGCGATGCTGAAGACACCCACGCGCGCTTTGCTGCGCGCCGCATCCACCAGGGCACCGGCGGGAATCTGGCTCACCATCGCGGTGAGGGTGCCGAGGCTGAGAGCGAAGCCGATCGCCGTGTCGGTCCAGCCCTCCGTCGTCAGATAGACGGCGATGAAGGGCCCGAAGCCAGTCTGGATATTGGCAACGAAGAGATTGAGGAAATCGAGGGCACGAGTTGTCCTCGCATCCACCTGTTGCACCGCCACCGCCACACCGGCCCGGTCACGATCCCGCCGGCTATTGTCCGGCATTGGGCGAGGCTGGCGCGTTCGGCGGTGGGCCCAGCATCCGCAACGGCTCCACCCCGGGCACAAACTCTGGCGCTGCCTGGACCTCGGCGCGACCGAGATGCAGCAGCACGGGCGCGTCCTTGTTCTCGCGCTGGAAATGCACGAGGCGCCAGTCGATGGCGATCTTGCGGCTGCCGACGCCGAGGAAGCCCCCGAAATCGATCACCAGGGCCCGGGGCTTGCCGTCGCGGTCAACGACGACATCGACCACCATCCCCATGTCCTCTCCGGTTTCATCGCGCACCTTGCTGCCCAGAAGGGGCATGACCTCCGAGCTGGGGAGCAATTCCGTGTTGTCGGGCGGCGGCTTCGGCGCCGGTGGCGGCTTCTGCTGCGCAGGCTGCTGCTGAGCCGGCTTTGCCGGTGAGGCCTGGGTGGATGGCGGGGTCGCCGGTGTCGCCCCGGCCGTCGTGTTGGTGGAGGGCTTGCTTCCTCCGGCGAAAGCAGGACCCAGGGGCGTGGCGGCGCAAGCGAGGCCGATCAGCAGGGCGGCGGACACCAGATCGGCGCGCCGCGGGAGGGTCATGTGCCGCGCGCCGCCATCTGCTGACCGGCATGCATCCTCGAATAGGCGCCCTTGCGGCGCAGGAGCTCTGCCGGGTCACCGTCCTCGATCACCCGCCCGCGATCGAGTACCAGAATCCGGTCGAAGGCATTGAGGGTCGAGAGGCGGTGGGCGATGGCGATGACGGTCCGGCCCCTGAAGAGCCGGCCCAGCGCCTCCTGGATGGCTTGCTCGGATTCCGTGTCGAGGGCGGAGGTCGCCTCGTCCAGCAGGATGATCGGGGCGGCGCGAAGGAAGGCGCGGGCGATGGCAAGGCGCTGTCGCTGGCCACCGGAGAGCTTGAGGCCACGTTCGCCGACGATGGTCTCGAAGCCCTGGGGCAGGCCTTCGATGAACTCGGTGCAACGGGCGGCCTCGGCGGCGGCATAGACTTCCGCGTCGCTGGCCTCGGGCCGGCCGTAGCGCAGATTCTCGAGGACCGAGCGGTGGAACAGGGAGATGTCCTGCTGCACCACGGCGATGGAGCGGCGCAGGCTTTCCTGCGTCACCTTGGCGATATCCTGCTCGTCGATCAGGACATGGCCGCGATCGGGATCGTAGAGCCGCTGCAGGAGGGCGAGCACCGTCGACTTGCCGGCGCCTGAGCGCCCGACGAGGCCAAGCCTCTCCCCGGCACGGACATGCAGGGTGAAATCCTGCAGGACCCGCTCGCCATCGGGATAGCTGAAACCGACATTCACGAAGGAAACGGCGCCGCCGAGACTGACCAGGGGGCGGGCGTCGGACGCATCCTGCATCTCATGAGGCAGACCCAGCACGCGTACCGCCTCCCCGAGCTTGGCGATATGGCGCAGCAGCTCCATCACCGCCATGGCGAGATCGCGCGAGGCATGCAGCATGGTGAAGCCCAGGGTCGTGGTGAGCACCACATCGCCGGTGGTGATGCGGCCGGCCCGCCAGAGAAGGACGGACCAGGCGAGCACGCCTCCCGTCACGATGAAAACCGAGACGGCATGGAAGAGGCGCAGACGCTCGATCGACTGCAGGCTCTCGCGCTGAGCCGCCATCTCATGGGCGATTTTGCCGGAAAGCCGCGCCTTCTCGCGCGCGGCGGCGCCGAAGGCACGCACCAGACCCATATTGCTCACCACATCGGCGATGTCGCCGCCGACCGCTGCTGCACGGCCGGCATAGCGCTCGTGCAGATGATGGCCGCGCTTCGCGAGATAGCCGATGACGATGCCGAGAAGTGTGACGATGACGAACAGGACCAGGGTTATCTGCCAGTCGATGAAACCCAGCACGCAAATGCTGCTGACGACGGCCACGGCCGGCGGGATCGTCATCCAGGTTAGCGCGTTCTCGATGCTCCAGGAGGCTTCCGCCGCGGTGGTGACGCGGGCCGCGAGCGCACCGGGGAAGCGCTCCGTGAAATAACGTGTGCCATGTCCGGCCAGATGCTCGAAGAGGTCGAGGCGCATTGAAGCGCCGGTGGCGACGAAGACATAGCTCGAGACCCAGCCGGCCAGGCGCCACATCAGATGGTCGCCCGCAACGAGGCCGAGCAGCAGGGCCACCGCCCCCCAGAGCTGCGGCGCCGAAGGATGGCGCAGACCCAGCACGTCAACGAGGTTCTTGACGCCGTATTGGGAGGCGACGGCGCAACCAACTGCCATCAACACCGCGGTCAGCACGACCGTGTGGCCCAGCAGCCGCTGACGCACGTGATACAGAAGGAAGCTCATGGGGCCGCGGATAGCGGCTCGGGAAAGCGGCATGGCAATATTCCCAGCTATGTTCAGAGGCGTCGGTGCCTCAGCTCGTCACCACGACCTCGACCATCCCGTCGCGGCGTAACACGGTCAGCCCGACATCCTCGCGGCTGCGCCGAAGCTGGAGGTCGACGGCGGCATCACCGAGACGGAGATTGGTGATCTCCAGCAGCTCCAGCCAAGGCGGCAGGGTCGGGCGGATGAAACGGATCTGGCGCTCTTGCGGGGCGAAGGAGACGCCGAGCAGGGCGCCGAGCAAGGCGAAGGCGGCGCCCGAGGCCCAGGCCTGGGGCGAGCAGGCCACCGGATAGTCGGTCGGCCCCATGCCGCTGCGTCGGGTGAAGCCACAGAAAAGCTCCGGCAGTCGGCCGATCTCCATGAATTGCGAGGCGTCGAACAGGCCGCCCAGCAGGCGCAGGAGCTGGGAGCGCAGCCGATAGCGCCCCAGGCCCATGGCGATCAGGGCGTTGTCATGGGGCCAGACGGAGCCGTTGTGATAGGAAAGGGGGTTGTAGCGTGCCTCGCCCTCGGCCAGGGTGCGGATGCCCCAGCCGGAAAAGCACTGACTCGTCATCAGCCCGTCGGCGACCCTGGCGGCGCGGTCATAGGCGGCCAGGCCGCCGAACAGCACATGCCCGGCATTGGAGCTGCGCACACAGCAGGGGCGCTTGGCACCGTCGAGCGCCAGCGCATAGGTCCCTAGATCCTCGAGCCAGAAGGCGGTCTCGAAGCGCCGTTTCAACTGGCGCGCCATCTCCTCGAGCTCGCCGGCCTCCGCGGGGCGCCCGAGGGCCGAAGCCAAGCCCGCTGCGCCTTGATAGGCGGCATAGGCATAGGCCTGCACCTCAGCAAGCGCGATCGGCGCCTCCGCCAGGCTGCCATCGGCGTGCATGATCGAATCGGCGCTGTCCTTCCAGCCCTGGTTGATGAGGCCGCTGACCGACTTCCGGTCGTATTCCAGGAAGCCGTCGCCATCGGCATCCCCATACCGGCGCATCCAGCCGAG